>NZ_JBEYXJ010000001.1:84903-313210 GCF_040645015.1 Streptomyces sp. NPDC046881
TCTTCTTGTGCTCTGCCGGTACTTCCCCACCTCCCGGGGGGGGGCGGGGCGGGCCGCTCCCGACGCGAGACTCACGTTCGGGGCCTGGTGCTCCTGGTGCTCGTCGCCGTCGGCTCATTGGCACCTACTTTGCGCGGCGCGACCGACCTGGTTGACGTCGGCGTGCGGGGGTGGGGGGCGGCGCCGGGCGGGGCTCTTCGGCCCTGATGTTCAGGCAGGGAGCGGAGACGGCAGTGGCCATGCTCTGGTCGTCCAAGCCCGGGTCGCGGCGGCGGCCGCCCAGGACGAGGGTGAGGTGGCGGCGGGCTTCGGCGAGCAGATACCGGCGGTTGATGCGGTCGCCGTCCATCACGAACACCGTCGCGGTGACGTCGACGGCCGGCAGCGCCATGTCGACCACGGCGGCGGATCCGGGCCTGGATCCGCCGCACCCACCGCCTGGCCCGCCGCCGCGCCACCATGGAACTCCGCCAGAAGCGCGCGGGGAGGGGTTCGGGGACGGGGGCACGCACGGCTGTCAGCGCCGGCTGGCAGCATGGCCGCATGATTGACGATCTTGATGGCGTACTGGCAGATCCCGCACGGCTGCTGACCGCCGACCGTGCGGCTCTGCGCGACCATCTCTCCCACGACGACCGGGCCCGTGGCGTCGGGGGTGAGGTCTTCCTCCAGGCCGAGGCGATCTTCGGGGGCGCGGAGGTGACGCCCGCGGAGTTCGCATCCTGGCTGCACTTCGCGGCGAAGGCCACCGGTCACCACGCGTACGCCGACCGGATCGCGGCGGCCGGTCCCGGCATGCCGTGGCGGACGGTGTGGGCGTGGTGGCGGCCGGCCCACTGGTTCCCGGTCCACCCGAGCCTGAACGGCGACTACTTCCAGGTGCGCCGGTGTGTGGACGGGGACAGGGAACTCGTCGAGGTGACCGACCAGCGCGGCCCCCTCTGGCTCGACGCGGCGACCGGCCATCGGGCGACGGGCGTGGACGAGGCGGCGCTGACCGACGCGCCGACCGCGACCGGGGCCGCCGAGGCACCCGCGCTGTACGACCTGGACCTGTTCCTCCCGGAGGAGTGGGAAGGCGCCGTGGCCTTCGCGACAGACGGCGGCCGGACCCGGCATCTCGTCGAGAGCGTGCACGGCATAGCAGTTGTGGAGACGGACTCCGACGCGCTGCGAAACTGGCCGCGCGGCACGGGCCTCGACCCCACGTCGGCGGAGGAACCACCGCCGGGACCGGCCCCCGCCGTGCGGCGACCGACGGGTCCGCTCACCGCGGCCCGGGTCGACGACGCCTTCGGCGGCGCGCGGCACGTGGTGCGCATCGCCGAGAGCGACCTGCCCGAGAGGCTCCTCCACGCGGGCAGCAGGCGGTATCTGCGGGACGTCGGTCTGCCCGCCTGGTGGGTGTGCCACAGCGCTCAGTACGAGACTCACCCGCTTGACGCCATGCGTCCACCGGCGGAGGGTGCCCTGCCGGACGAGAGCCTGCCCGACGGGGTGGCCGCCGCCGACCTGATCGCCTTCGGTGCCACCGAGTACGGCGAGCTGTACCTCCACCGTCACGACGGAACGGTGTACATCCGGAGCACCCTGGCGCGCCGTACCGACGAGGTACTGGTGCCGCTCGCTCCGGACCTCGACGTCTTCACCCGCGCCCTGGAGGCCGTCGACCGCTACCGCAACGCGTGCTGGCACCCGTACCCGGTGGAGGGCGGCCAGGAAGACGTGACGGAGCTGTTCCTGGCGGAGCTGGCGGAACTGGCCCCGGACCTGTCCGACCAGGACACCACGACGGGCAACGTTTGGAGCTGGCTCTACGCCGGCATCACGGAGCTGGGGGTGGACGGCTACTGAGCCGGTGCGGCCGGGCCCAACGACGCCAGCTCAGCGCACTGACAACAGCCTCTTCCCGCACTCCGCCCGCTCGCGCACGGTGGAGGCGCCACAAGGCACACAGGCGCACGCCCGTAGACCGGCCACGACACGGCCCCGGCCCACCCTTCGCTCCCCGGCCACGGCCTCACGGGTGCTGGGGCAGGCAGTCGTGCCTGCCCCAGCGCCGCTCAAACCTCGTCGATCACACCGGCCTGCCTCCCAACCGCACAAGACCTTACGAACCTGAGCCCACCAACACCGACCCTCCCCACCGACCCCGAACCAAGAGGCCACAGTCGTATCGTGCCGTCGTCGCTCGCGGTTGCCAGAACGCCTCCTCTGGCACTGAACGCCGCCGTGCGGGTGGCGGCGGTGTGGCCGACCAGCGCTTCGCCTACAGGTGTGGGGCGGGTGGGGGCAGTGACGTCCCACAACGGGATCGCGCCGTCCGTTGTTCCGGTAGCCACGGTGCCTCCGTCGGGGCTGAAGGCGGCTGCGGACACCGAGCCACCGGCTCGAGTGGAGAGCTCAGGGGCCTCGGGCGATCCAGGTGTGTGGTGTCCCACAGTTGGACCGTTCCCTCGCCGGTGCCTACGGCGATCGTGCGTCCGTACGGGGGCGAACGACATCGCGTTGCCCTTCAGCGGGTGAGGGAGCCGGACCTGGGGGGAGGCGTTCTTGGCGTCCCAGATTTTGACACTTCCTGCTGGGGCAGGGCTTTTTGCCTCCCAGAGCCTGACGTCTCCCGCTTGTCGGGCCGGAGCTCGGGCACACGTCGAGGGACAGGCCTGCGGTTGTGTGCCCCGCTCAGTCGCGCGTCATGCAGTCGATGCGCCCTGCCGGCCAGTCGGACGGGCGGATCAGCGCAGTCCTGCGAAAAGATCGTTCTCGGGTATGGCCGCACCGGTGGTGTCCTGGACACGTACGAAGGTCTCTATGCCCATCAGCTCGCGGAACCTGTCCTTTCCCATCTTGAGGAAGAAGATGTTCTCGCCCTGACTGGCGTGCGCGGCCAACGCGTCGAACTTCTGACCGCTGAACTCGGTCGTGTCCACCCACGTGGTGATCTCCTCGTCGGGGAGGCCGATCTCGGCCATCGCGGCGGCCTCGGCGGGATCCGGCTCCGGCATGTCCTCATGAAACTCGCGCATGACCTCGCCGAACCGCTGCATCATCGAACGGGGCACCGTCGTCCAGTACACCTTCGGTGCCAACGCGGTCATTTCCAGCGCCGCCATCGTGATGCGGTGAGCCTGGATGTGGTCGGGGTGGCCGTAGAAGCCGTTCTCGTCGTAGGTGACGACCACATCAGGTCGGTAGTGCTGCATGAGTTCGGCGAGCCGGGCCGCGCCTTCTTGCACGGGGGTCTGCCAGAAGGATCCGGGGGCGTCGTTGCTCGGCCAGCCCATCATCCCGGAGTCGGCGTAGTCCAGCGTCTCCAGATCGCTGATCTTCAAGACGGCACAGCTCGCTTCGAGTTCTTGACGGCGCATCAAAGCGACCGCCGCCGGATCGTGCCCGGGTGCGCCCGGCTTGACACCTCCCGGTCCGTCACCGCAAGCGCCGTCGGTACACGTCACGAGAACCGTGCGGATGCCTTCCGCCGCGTACCGCGCAAGGATCCCTCCAGTTCCGGTGGCCTCGTCGTCGGGGTGGGCGTGCACTGCCATGAGCGTCAAGGGCCGGTCAGTCATGAAGTGTTCCTCCTGCGGGCATACATCTCGGTCTGAGTGCGCGGCGGGCGTACCGCAATCCCGGGGCCCGGATCCTGGTGTGGCGCCGGTCCTCTGCCGATGCAACCGTGCCGGACGGACCGCATGTTCCCGGCGCGGCTACTTTGGTCCTCCAAATGCCGGTGGGACCATCCCCGCCCGTGCTGGGATGGCCTGGACGCCGACCTATCAGGCCTCGGGCGACGGGTGCTCCCCGCGTCCCGCGGTCCGCATGGAACTCCCGTACCGCCAGATGCGCTCCCCGCACGCGCGAGGATGGGCCCACCAGGGCCATCGCCAACCTGGCGCAGTTTCCGACCGGCCCTCCAGACAGCGTTGCGCGCCGGCCCACCCGCCCGAAATGCCGAGCTGCTCGGCCGCCTGCGCGGAGGAGCGACCACCTGTGAAACGACCTGTGAAGCTCCCGGAGTACCGGCGCACTGACCGGATTATTCAGGCCCCTCCCTGCGGATCGTGTAGTCGCCCCACTCGGGCACCTTCGTCATTGGGATGGAACTGCTCACCGCAGTTGCAGGACCAAGCCGTCCCCCTTCCGCCGGGCCAGATCATTTGATCGGACGAGAGCCGGTCTCCGGTGCGCCAGGCGTGCCATATGGCGGCACGAGCCAGACGCTGGGGCAAGGAGGCCCGGGGACGACCCGACGGACGGGTTCCCGGCCGCCGAGCAGTGGACGGCTGGGGGCGGAAACCGCCAAGAGTTAGTTGCTACGAGACGAATCAGCCCAAGCTGGACGGTGCTCCCGGGCCGCTACGACGCCGCAGGCTGCCTTCTGCACGCCGGCCGCAGCACCCCGCTGTCCCAGCATGCCGGCCGCGTCCTGGCCGACATGCCGGCCCCAACCGACGGGTACGCCTCCTGGTAGCGCAGGACATCGATTCCGATCGATGAGCGGCACAGCGGACGGGACGGCCTGGACGAGCGGGGACAGCCATTGCCCAGCACCAGCCGTCCGGTTTGCAGGCGGAGTCCTGGCCAGCCCGCCCTACGGGCGTTCGGTGAGCAATTCCGCCAGTCGGTCGGCGAATTCGGTGAGCCAGTCCAGCCGTGGGCCGCTGCGGGCGATACGAAAGCCGTGGCGGCGGCCCCAGAACGCAGCCTGGACGGCATGGAACTGGGCCCACCTCCGGACGCGTTCACGGTCGAGTTCCGCGGCCTCGGCGAAGACGTCCAAGACGCGGTGGACAGCCTTGCGCAGGTCACCCGCCTCAAGGAGCGTCAGCGCGCGGGACTTCAGCAGTGTGCCGCCGTCGTAGGCGGGATCTCCGACGTACCCCTTGGGGTCGACAGCCAGCCACGGCTCTCGGCGGGCACGCAGGATGTTCCGGGCGTGGAGGTCGCCATGGATGAGGGTGTCCGGCTGGGTCCGGCCCAGCTCCCGAACGGTTGCCACGGCTGCCTCCAGCACCTGACCCGACAGCGCATGAGGCAGTTCCTCGGCGTCTTTGCGCAACTGCTCCTCCCAGGCATCGGCCTGCTCACCCAGCCGGGGCAGGCCGGGCGGTGCGGGGATGGCCAGGCGGCGATTGAGCCGCCCGGCGACCGTCACCACCTCGTCGCCGTCCTCGACCTCCGCCAGGGTCGACGGCTGAACCCGCTCCAGCAGCATCGCGAACCGCTCGTCGTCGCGCTCATGCAGCAGGACGGCGCCGCGCCCGCCCCACGCAACGAACGCATCCGGTTCATGGACGTTGCCGGGATGCGGAAACGACACCTTCAGGACGGCGCTCTCCTCAGCCCGTCGCCGTACCGGAACGATGACGCCGACGCCCCCGTGCATGACCTCTCCGTCCGGCACGCATCCCCAGCGCCCGAGCAACTCCTCCACGATCTCGGGCAGTTCGGCGAGCCATGCTGCCCCTGCCTTCCCCTCGCGGTCGACGGTGCTCTGTGCGAACTCCTCTGGCATCGAGATCATCCCAGCACATTACGCGCCGGCCCGGCACAGCCACACCAATCCCAAGCCGGCCACTGCCGCCGACCGGCAGACCGCGCGCTCCGAAAATCGCGATCTACAACTGGATGACCAACTTCAGCCGTTGAAGATCCCTAGCCTGTCCAGATGCCGTTTGTGAACCCGCGTCATTCAGTCCGCGCAATCATCCTCGACGAGGACGACCGCATCCTTCTCTGCCGGTTCGCGATTCCGGAGCCAGAAGCAACCGTGGTGTGGGCAATTCCAGGAGGACGGATAGAGCCGGGCGAGACGCCGTTTGCCGCGCTGAACCGCGAACTCCGGGAAGAGGTCGGCCTTGCCGTCCCAACCGATCCGCCGCATGTCTGGCACCAGGAAGTCGCAGCCCCTGGCCATGCCGAGGGCCACGACTGCGTCGTCAACGACTACTTCCTCGTACGCACTGCCGCATTCACGCCGAGCGGAACCCTGTCCGGCGACCAGCTCGCAGCGGAGAACATCACCAGTCTGAAGTGGTGGCACCCGCGCGAGATCGCTTCCTATGCCGGTGCCGACCTGTTCTCCCCGCGCAGCCTCGCGACTTCCTTGACGGCACTGATCACCGCCGGTGTTCCACCACGGCCCATCCTGCTCGGCTTGTGAACAGAAGCTCCCTTCATAGCGCACTTCCGTACACGCGCACTCGGTGACGCCCCATTTCCAGGGTTGGTTTGGCCCAGCTATGACGGCGTTGCGGTTTCGGTCTATGGCGGAGTCGAGAGTGTGCAGGCTGGGCAGGTCGCCCTGCCGGGCGGCGTCGAGCGAGTCCGGCAGTCGCTCGCCCTGGCGGCCAGTGAACGTGGCCGCGGAGGGCCGGACGTGGTGTGTCAGCGCATCTAGTGCTCTGACCGCATCGGTTCGCCGGGGTGGTGGTCGTGGCGGTTGGATGTCCGATGACGTCCGATCCGACCGCCCGCTGGGGGCGCGGTGGCCGAGTCTCTCCGTGTGTGTTTCACCCCCACCCGCACCTCGTGGGCGAACCCGCTCGAAGCGCACTTCGGGCCGCTGAGGCAGTTCACCATCGCCAACTCGAACTGTCCCAACCACGCCGTGCAGGCCCGGGCCCTGCACGCCTATCTGCGCTGGCGCAACGCCAACGCCCGCCACCGCGACGTCCTGGCCGCCGAACGCAAGGAGCGCGCCCGCATCCGCAGCGAGTAGGGCATCCGCTGGGGCGGACGCCCCCTCACCGTCGCAGCCTGAACTGGAGTGGTCTCTCGCGTCACCTTCGCCAGAACAGGTGGTGCGTCACACCACTCGGGCTGGGCACGACCTCCAGGTGGAACCGGTCGAGTAGGTCATCGGGGGACTCCCACAGCCGCAGTCCGGACCCGAGCTTTACCGGCGAGACCGCCACATGCATGGTGTCGACGAGGTCGGCATCAAGGAACTGCCGGATGGTGGTGACCCCGCCGCCGAGCCGGACGTCCTTGCCCTGCGCCGCCTCCCGCGCCCGTTCGAGGACCGTGGCCGGGTCGCCGTCGACGAAATGGAACGTGGTGTCGGAGAGCGTGAACGACGGACGCGTGTGGTGGGTCATGACGAACACCGGGGTGCGGAACGGGGGCTCCTGCCCCCACCAGCCGTGCCACTCATGGTCCTGCCAGGGCCCTCGCTGGGGCCCGAACTTGTTGCGGCCCATGATCTCGGCGCCGATGTTGCGCGCAAAGTCCCGCGTGAAGTAGTCGTCGAGGCCCCGGCTCCCCCCGGAATCCGTGCGCATGGGCCAGCTCGCCGTGGCTCCGGCCCAGGCGAACAGCCTCTCGGGATGGTCGTGGCCGAACGGCCGCTCGAGACTCTGGTGCTCACCGGCACCGATTCCATCGCTCGAGACGTTGAAGTTCATGACTCTCAGCAGTTGATCCACGTGTGTCCTCGCCAGTCCTGTCGCGTCACCGTGCAGCGAAGCGCCGCACACCATGACGTCGAACGGGACATGGCCGGATCGACAGCGGCCCGCAACTTTTTCCAAGGCATGTCAGGAAGCGGCCCATGCGTCGCACCGGACGTCACCGCACATCCAACCGCCACGACCACCACCGCATCAATCTGGAGCTGTTCGGCCTACGGCGGACTGCGCACCGCCGGGGCCGAGGGCAGCACGGGCGGCCGACGTCCCGCCGTGGTGGCCGCCAAGACCGACGCCGTACGCACCGCATGCCTGGCGGGCCGCTCGATCAGCTGTACCGAGGTATCAAGGCCGGTGGGCGTTGTCGCTGAACCAGGCCAGGACCTGGTCGGCGTGCTTGTCCGGCGGGAAGACCGGGTAGAAAACGTGCTCGATCACGTTGTCCTTGATGATCAGCGTGAGCCGCTTGTACAGCGTCAGACCGCCAGTGGTGAATGTGGGGAGGCCCAGTGCCTGGGCCAAACTCCGTGCGGGGTCGGAGAGCATCTGGAACGGCAGGCGGAGCCGCTCCGTGACCTCACGCTGGTAGTCGCTGTCCTGGCTGGATAGGCCATACACGTGGGTCGCGCCGGCCGCGATCAGGTCCTGGTGGTGGTCGCGGAAGCCGCATGCCTCGGCGGTGCAGCCACGGGCACCGGGGATGGAGTTCCAACCTTCGGGCAGATCGGTGCCGGGGCGCCCCGTCAGCGGGTAGATGTAGAGCACCGTGCGACCTGCGCCCAGCGCCTCCAGGCTGATCGTGGCGCCATCGGTGGCCCGGAGTTCCAGTTGCGGCATTCTCGCACCACGCAGGTGGGCAGCAGCGCCGTCGTCCTCGGGAATGGGCAGGTCGGCAGGCAGGCTCGTGTAGTCGGTCATCGGTTCCTCTCCTTTTGCCGGTGAGAAGCGGCTGTTGCGGTGAGCAGCCTCATGCAGGTGCGCCACCAGTACCGCTCGGCGGGCGGTGAGGCCCTCGATCCGCTGCGTGAGTTCATCGATGGCGTCCCGGTATCCGGCCAGCGCAGCCGGGCAGTCGTCCGCGTGTCGGTGCCCCAGGGCCAGGCATTCCAAGAACGGCCGTGTCGCCTCGACAGAGATGCCGAGGCGACACAGCGCCCGGATCTCCTGCGTGAGCCGTACGTCGTTCTCGTCGTAGTCCCGGTAGCCGTTGGTCAACCGCACCGGCGCGAGCAGCCCCAGCGACTCGTAGTAGCGCACCGCCTTCGTCGTCACGCCCGCTCGCCGGGCCAGCTCACCTATCCGCATGCCTCTCACCTCGGGGAACGCTAAACCTTGCCCTTGAGGGTAAGGTCAAGCGCTCCGCGTGGAAGCCGGCAAGCAGGAGCCGCGGGACGACCAGCAGACGCTGCACGGTGGCCGTGGAGACAGCGGCAAGCAGCCCGACGGAGTGGATGCCGTGGTCGTGAAGCACGGTGGCCTGGTCGGGCCTGATCGCGAGTACGGGCTCCGTCGGCAGCGGGACGAGCCAGTCGGCGACTTGTGTGGGGGCGGTGGCGAGGACGCCGCCGGGGTGGGTGATCTGTACGGAGGCGAGGGCTGTTGTGGTAGCGCAGGGCGCCCTATCTGCTCGCCCATGGCCGCGCACGGTGGCAGCGCCTGCACGACCGGGGACAGGTCGAACAACAGCTCCAGTACCCGCGGGTGGGTCTCCTCCGGCAGCCGGTCGGGGCAGCGCACGTGCGGCGCCGTCGCGCCCGGGGTCGTAACCGGCTCACCAGCGTGATGCACGACGCTGTGAACGGGAGCGGCCGACGGCATCGCTGCCCGGTCAGCCAAGGATCTGGTCGGCCGTTTCGAAGCGGTGCTGCGTCGGCTTCAGCACTTCGTAGAGGTGACCGAAATACTCGGTTTTTGCCGTTCCGGTGAGCACCGCCAGTACGAAGGCGGCGCAGCCCATGTCGTGGTGCTCCCACAGGGGGCCGCGTCCCTCGTTGTAGAGCACGGTCCAGTCGTCGGGGTTCTGACCGGGCCGCGCCAGCCAGTACAGGAAGGCTCCCGTGCCTTCCTCGAATGCCCAGGGCAGGACTCTCGCCCCCGCCTCCTGCAGGCCGGCCGGCTTGTCCTCGAACTCCCACAGGTCGGCCAGGATCTCGTTCCGTTCCGTCGTCTGCCTATGCAGATCGCAGTCGTCGTAGGCGGAGTCCGGGACGAGTAGCCAGATCGTCTCATCAAAGAGGCCGTCGCCGTATGTCTCAACGAGTTGCTTGTAGTCGGCGGGCAGAGCCGTACCGAGGGCGCGCTCGGCTTGCGGCCAGTCCACTGCGGGTGGTGGGGCGGCGGGCAGAGACGGACGAGGGCGTCGAGGGCGATCATGGAACGGACGCTACCGGCATCCCGTCCGGTGCCCGGGGCGGGGCAGTAGGCCACTGCCGGGGGCGGGTCGGTAGGCCAATGAAGACCCGTTGCAAGGGCACGAGGGTCGTCCGCCCCGGCTGGGAGAGCACACCCTTCGGGTGGCGGCAGCACTTGCCGTCGCAGAGATGTCACCTGTCATTGAGGCGGCCATGATCGACGCGGCCTGGTCCCTGGTGTGGCGCTCCCTTCGTGACGTCGCCGACCTCGCCCATGCGGACAGCAGCATGCCCGAGAACCCCGTTGCCAGGATCAGCGTGGCCGTGCCGACCGACTCGCGCTCGGCCGGTGTTCCCGTGCAGCCTTCGTGGCACGTGTGGAGCGACGGCCCGGACCTCCCCGACACACCAGTCCAGCGGCGAACTGCCGTAGTCCAGACCCAAGACCGAGATTCCCGGGTCAAGCGCCAGGTCAAGGCGTGGTACGACAACGGCTGCCAGTTCTGCGGGACGGTGATCGAACTGCCGACGCCGCCCTTCGCGTACAGCGAAGCCGCACATATACAGGCGCTCGGAGCGCCCCACAACGGCCCCGACCGAATCGAGAGCGTGCTCTGCCTCTGCCCGAACTGTCACGTCCGCTTCGACATGGGCGCCCGGTTGCTCACGGATGAACTCCGCATCATCGACTCGGCCACAGGCGAAGATCTCGGGCCGTTGACGGTACATGCCCAGCACCGGATCCGCCTCGAGTACATCCGGCAGCACCGCTCCCGCTGGGTCAACACGTAGTGCTCCAACCGATCGCACTCTGGACGCGTGCAGGTGCCGGGGTCGGAATGCAGGCAGTGGTGGGGGGCGCGTTGTGTGTGGCGGCTCGGCGACCTCCGCTGGTCATCTCTCCCACCACGACTCCACGGCCTCGACCGCGACGAACTCGTGGAAGTCCATGTTGCCGATCTCCAGGTTGCACGCCATCGATCCGACCTCGCGGCACGGGAGAACGGTGGACTGTCCCGGTGTGTCGTACAGGTCGACGACGGTCAGCGGGCGGCCGGGCTCGGTGCAGGTCATCGCGTCGGCAAGCACGACCAGGGGGGTGTGCTCCGCCGGCGGGACCAACGCCGGTACGTGGCCCGGTCCAAGGCCCTCGAAGGCGCGGTCGTCGACGACCAGTGCCATCAGCTGACAGTTCTCCGGATCGATGTCGTCGGGGTCCGGGCCTGTCCCGACCCAGCCGTCCTCGTCCGTCCCGCCCAGTTCCTCAAGCAGGGCACGCCAGCCCCTCTCGTCGTCGAAGTGTGTGCGGACCAACAAGGCCCCGGCGCAGGCGGGCAGCGCCGGGAAGGACCTGCGCGGCAGCACCGCCGGCGTGGGGAAGGCGGGCCGGCCGCCGTCCCCCTGGTACACCCCGTATTTGTCCATGTCCCGCACCAGGTCGTCGAACGCGAGCGCGCCGTCCAGCAGGGCGCCCAGGATTTCACCGAGCCGGGCCGGCGTCACCCGGACACCTCGCCCGGGTATCGCCGCCAGGTCCACCAGCAACGGCCCCTCTCCGCCGTAGACCACGGAGAGGTCCACGAGGACGACGACAGGCGTCCCGGGGCCGCTACCCGGGGCGAGCGCCGGTACGTTGCCGCCGCGCAGGTGGTCCCATCCGCGGGCTGCGACCGGGCGGAGCCGCACCGCGCTGCCTTCGAGGACGAGCACTTCGCCCTGCCTACGGGCCCCGATCTGGTCGGGCAGCCCGCCCCAGAGTGCCCTGTCCTCTTCGTAGCATGTGCAGACCAGCAGCACTTCGCCGGGCGCGGGTGGTGTGAGTTTGGGGAAGGACATGACACAACGCTCCTTCAACCGAGCCGGGCCAGCGGGTCACCGATGGTCGCTTGCATGAGCTCCATGACGGACAGTGAAGCGCACCGCACTGACAACGGGTCGCTGTTGTCCGGAGAGGGCGCGTTTTCCGCCGCCGTCCCGTCGCCTCCCTTCCGTGATCACGGTTGTTCAAATCCCAGCGGCCAGGTCGGCAGGAGCTGGAGGATCTCGGCAGTCGCCGCACCGCTCGTGACGGAAGGAGGACGTCTACGGGAGCAAGGCCGGGTTCCGGAGACGCTCCCGGACGACAACAGCAGACACACGCTGTTCCGTCACCTGCCCATCGAACCCCCTTCCCCGCTGCGCACGGGTGTGGTGCGGACGTGTCCGGCGCCGCCACAGCGAGATCGTCCCGCCACAGCCGGAGTCATCGTGCTCGGCCATCGCCGCCTGCTGGTACGCGACGACGTCGTACGCCGGGCCTCGCACCGCGGTGGTGTTGCGCAGCTTCTCGAGCGGCGCATCGGACGCCGGCTCGGAGTGCTCGAAGCCGGCGTGGACGACGACGGCGGCCCACGCCCCCGGGGGGATGTCCCCACCGGTGCGCAGGTCTTCGGACGCCGGTCGGCTTTCTTGGCCGCCTTACACAGGAGGTCGGAGAAGCGGTGTCATGCGGGCGGTATCAGGGTGATGAGGAATTCCTGGTCGCGGGCGCCCGAGCAGCGACCTTGAACGATCTCGGCTCCTGCGACGGTGTCCTGGTCACGGACGGAGAGGCATTGGCCGGTGACGGCGGTGCGGAGACGGAAGTGTGCTGAAGCCGGCGGGCCGATGAGTTCGATCCGGAACTGTTGTGCGGGGTCGTCCTCGGCACAGTCGTCCCTGGGCTCGATCAGGTCGCGGCCGGGACCGTTACGTAAAAGGGTCAGGCAGCCGATGCCGTACTTCGGATGGTGCCACTGGATCTGGATCAGGTTTTCACCGACGGGTTCGATATAGGTGCGGGGCGGGACGGCTCGTACGCAAGGGGACTGGGCCGCGACGGCCGTGGCGTAGCGGTGCGTCCGGTCTCGTCCTTCGGTGACACACAGCCGTGGGGTGCGGGCGGGGTGGATCTGCGCCCAGCTGCCGACGGCCAGGATGGCCAGGTTCCGTACGGGGCGAGCGGCGTTTGTCGTGCGGTGCGGTGCCGACAGAGGCGACAGCAGTGCCTGTACGCCCAGGGCCACTCCGGCGCCGATCGCTGCGGCAGCGACCAAGCGCAGGTGCCGATACCGGTGTCTGCGCTGCGGCTCATGGTCTGCTTCGCCCGTGGTCGATGTCTGCTGTGCCTCGGCGTTGGACGGGACGAGATCGGTAGGAGAACCAGAGGGCTGCTGAGCCACGGCCAGGCGTCGGCGAGCGTCGAGCCACTGCTGGGCCTCGGCCTCACCCAGTCCGCACGCGCGGGTGAACGCGGCGACGAACGGCTCGCGGGGCAGTGTGGCGCGCCCCAGAGCGGTCGCAATCGTGCTGGAGGCCAGCGTGTCCCCGCGCGCTGCGGCTTTTCCTTCCAGTTGCCGGTAGGACAATCCGGAGTAGAGACGCAGGGCACGCAACGCCGTGGTGAACTCCGCAGCAGTGCGGGCCTGGTCCGGCTGAGGCGCCCCAGGTGGCGGCTGGACGCCGTTGCTGTCTGCCTCTTGTTCCACGTTTCCACCGTAACGGGGGCGTTACAGCTGGCAACCACGCCGAATTCGTCAACCAGATGCGCTGTCCGGCCATGTTCGGAATCTGCTGCCGGCAGTGTTCGGAGGCTGGTCGGGACTGTTCCGAACGTACGCGAACACCGGAGTCGCTTGTGCGCGCTCACCGTCATGGGGAGGCTCTAGGCCGTTGCCATCGGCATGGATGCCGCAACTGGCGATGAGTCAGACCAAGTTCAAGCATGTCCGGCACCTGCCCATGGACATGCGAGCGTCCATCGGTCGAGAGAGAAGGATGAGTTATGCGTATGCGCAATGTCCTCGCCGGCGCGGCTCTTGGGTCCGCGCTTGTGCTGGGGGGCCTGGCCGCTCCCGCGCAGGCCGCTTCCGCGTCCGTCGACAGCAACACCACGGCAGCCGCGCCGATCACCACACTCGGCATCATCAACGTCGGCTGGTACCCCACCTTGGCGCGGTGCGAGGCCGACGGAGCGAACTCCGCCTACAGCTACTGGTACTGCAAGTGGAGCTCCAGCCGCCACGCCTGGGGGCTGTACGTGGACACCGACTCGTAGGCACGCGGTGACCGGGGCCGACTGGCATGAATGACAGCACACGTGCCAGGGCGGCCATTGGACCCGCCTGCCGGGGCCTGCGGTTCGCCCATGCCCAGGGCCCGAGGCTCTTCGGGCCCTGGGCATGGCCTTCCGCGGCAGTCGTGCAGCACCCGTACTCCGCTGCGCCGGTTCCTGGGCCGCGGCGGCGGACCAAGGGCCGGTCAGGTGGAGGGCAGTGGCCGGTTCCCGTGCGGGTACAGGCGGTCGGTGAGGAAGGCGAGGATCTCGTCGCGGGCCCGGACCGTGGGGTGGCCTGCCTCGTCGACGAGATGGGCGGTGACGACGCTGTGCGGGGTGCCGACCAGGTCGGCGAAGAAGGGCGGCGGGGCCGGGTTGGCCGCGCTGTCGGGGAGGACTCGCCCGTCGAAGGCGTCGCCGAGCAGCGCGCGGTAGGCGGCGAAGCGCTGTCCCGTACACCAGCGATCGCCCTCGAAACGGTAGGCCAGGACGGTGAGTTGGTCACGGTGGAGCCGGTCGCGCACCGCGTGCGCGTCCGCGGCGTCGAGTTCGAGTCCGCCGGGGTCGTCGAGCGGCAGCGACGGATGGTTGACCACCGGGGCGATCACCGCCGGTTCCAGGGCCATGGTGAGGGCGAAGTTGCCGGTGAAACACAGGCCGATCGCGCCCACGCCCGGCCCGCCGCACTCGGCGTGGGCCTGGCGCGCCAGGCCGCGCAGCCAGACCGTCACCGGGCTGGTGCCGCCCCCGGCGAAGGCGCGGAACTCGGCGCTGACACAGGCGCGGCGGACGACCTCCCGGCCGCCCTCGACCGTGGGGAAGGCGCCGTCCGTCCCGAACAGGGAGGGCACATGGACGGTGAAGCCGGCGTCCCGCACCCACCGCGCGAGCCGCAGGACATCGGGACTGATGCCCGGCATCTCCGGCAGCACCACGACCGCGGGCCCGGCCCCGGCCACGTACACCGTCTTCTCCATCCCCTCCACGTCCATGCTCCGGCGGGTGAAATCGGTGATCGGATCGTCGTCGCTCATGGGGACAGCCTGGTCCCGGACCGGCCGCCGGGTGAGAGGCGGGATCGCCAGGGTCGGGGGTAATCTCGCCACGCGCTGGGACGGCGGCCGGTGCGCGGTCGGTGACCCGAGGCCGGGGACATCAGGGGGTACGGCAGCGATGGCGGAGGCGGCACGGCAGGCGGAGGAAGGTGCGGGTCCGGGCGCCGGACCCGGTGTCGGACCGGGTGGGCTACGGGTCGGGGTCCTGGCGTACCCGGGCTGCTTCGCGTCCGAAGTGTTCGGCGTACCCGACCTGTTGACGATGGCCGGGCATGTCGCCGGACCGGACGCGGCCGGCTACCGGGTGTCGGTCGTCTCGCCCCGCCGCCGGGTCACCGCCTCGGGCGGCGCGAGCCTGGACGTGCGTCCGGTGCGCGAGGCCGACGTCCTCGTGGTCCCCGGCTTCGAACTGCGCCCGGACACGGACCTCGACGCACGGCTCGCCCGGCTCGCCCCGGAGATCGCGGTGATCCGCGCGCAGGCCGCCGCCGGCACCGCCGTCGTGTCCCTCTGCGTCGGCGCGTTCCTTCTCGCCGAGGCCGGGCTCCTGGACCGGCGGCGGGCCACCACCTCCTGGCTGCACGCGGGCGAACTGGCCAGGCGCTGCCCGGAGGCCGACGTGCGGCCGGAGCACCTGGTCGTCACCGACAGGGGGGTGACGACCACGGCGGCCTTCAGCGCCATGTACGACTTCGCGCTGGACCTGATCCGCCGGCACAACGGCGCCCGGGTAGCCCGCACCACCGCACGGCTGGCGCTCGTCGACGACGCGCGGACCTCCCAGACCCCGTACGTCGACCCACGGCTCCTCCCGCAGCCCGGCCGGGAGTTCTCCCAGCGGGTCATGCGGCTGCTCGACCAGAACCTCGCCGAGCGGTACGACCTCGCCGCGCTCGCGGACGCCTTCCGGGTCAGCACCCGCACGCTGCTGCGCCGGTTCGCCGAAGAGACCGGATGCAGCCCGCTGGCTCATCTGCAGGGCTCCCGGGTCCGTCGCGCCTGCCATCTTCTGGAGACCACCGACCGCACCGTCGCCTCCATCGCCGCGGCCGTCGGCTACCAGGACCCCGGGACCTTCGCCGCCCTCTTCGCCCGCCACACCGGCCAGCGCCCGAGCGCTTACCGGGCCGCCTTCCGCCGCACGGGCCGGGCGTCCGCACCGGACAGCGGTACCTAGGCCGTCGCGTTCAGATCATCGGATCGACGGCCCGGGGCCGCACCGCTCGGGCCAGCAGTGCCGCTGTGTGAGGCCGAGCCGTTGAACGCCATGACATGATCAACAGGAGTCAGTTCTGACGTCAGGTTGGAGCCGCCGATGGATGTGACCGAGTCAGGGCATGCCGCGCGAGTGTCCGCTTACACGGCCGTGGGAACACGGCTGTCCCTGTTGAGCGACCGTCGGCTTGCGGATGCGGTGGCCGCCGCGCCGAGTCTCGGCTCCGGTATCGGGGGCAGGTCAGCGGAGTTGGAAGTCGAGGGGATACGCGTCTTCGTCAAGCGGGTCCCGCTGACGGACCTCGAGTTGCAGCCGCAGCACGTGCGGTCGACCGCGAACGTGTTCGATCTTCCTCTCTTCTACCAGTACGGGGTGGGCTCGGCGGGGTTCGGCGCCTGGCGTGAGCTGGCCGCGCACATCATGACGACAGGGTGGGCACTGAAGAACGAGTACGCGGGTTTCCCGCTGCTGTATCACTGGCGGGTCTTGCCTGACAGTCCCCCGGCCGGCTTCGTCGACGGGCTCGGCGGCGTCGAGGGGGCCGTGGCGCATTGGGACGGCTCGTCGGCCGTGCGCCGTCGGCTGGAGGCCATCGGAGGGTCCTCCTTCAGTCTGGTGCTCTTCCTGGAGCATGTGCCACAGACGCTCGCCCAGTGGCTCGGCGACAGCCGTGATGCGGCCCAACCGGAGCCGGGATGCGAGTCGCCCTATCGGTGGGTCGAGAATGCACTGCTGCAGGGGACGGAGTTCATGAGCGCGCGCGGTCTGGTCCACTTTGACGCGCACTTCGCCAATCTGCTCACCGACGGCCGGCGGGTGTACTTCGCGGACTTCGGGCTCGCGTTGAGCCGCGATTTCGAACTCTCGGCGGAGGAGCGCGATTTCCTGACTGATCACCTCGTGTACGACCGCTCCTACGCACCGAACCACCTGCTCCGCCACCACCTGCCGGACGACGTGCGGGGTGGCACCGAACACGGGGCCTTCCTGCGCGACTGGATGGACGGCCACCAACCCTCCGACATTCCGCCCGACCTTGCCGCGATCATCGACCGGCACGCTCGGCACGCAATCGTCCTGGACGACTTTCATCGTCGACTGCTTACACAGAGCAAACGCACTCCCTTCCCCGCGGCTGAGGTCAAGCGGGCCCTGGCCGGCGCATCGACGTCAGCGGAGTGAGTGCCCGTTGCTCCATTCTGGTCGGCCCACTGCGGTGCGTTCGGCTTATCAGGGTGATGGCGGTGATGGCGCGGCCGGAGCGACACCCTGCCGAGTGCGGGATCAACCGGCTGAGGCGCCATCGTGCCGTCGGCACGCGGTACGACTAACTCGCGGTCCGTTATGAAGCGACCGTGCCGGGATCGCCGCCACCGACGACAGCCCGTGGGCGCGCCGCCGCCTTCCCTTCTGTCCCGTGGCTAACGTGGAGATCCGTGCGCATGAGAGGTCCGGGCAGTTGGGAAGCTTCAAGACCATCGTGGTCGCAGTGGGCGGGCTGCTGGGCGCGGGGGCCGCGATCGTCGGCATTTTGACATGGGCCGGCGTCCAGGCGCCCTGGACGAGCACACCAGAGCAGACGGAGACATCGTCCAAGCCACCGACAGAAGTCGGCTCGCCTCTCAACGTCTACGCATATTGCCGGTACAAGGGGTTCGCGTCTTCCCGCCCGGAGGAGGAGCTCCGGACGGTCAAAGACTGGACGTGCGTACGCGCGGACGGAAGTTCGGAGCCGATCACGATCAATGGTCGGCTCTCCTGGAACGAGGCCTGTCAGTATCAGTACGGCCCTGCAGTCGTCGCCGCGCACACCGATCCCGGAAGCCAATGGGGCAGTGTGAGGTGCGTGAGAGGCTGAGGAAGCGATCAGGGGGCGGGGCTGTGCAAGTGCGGTTCCCGGGGGTCTGGAGTCGAGGGTGGTGACCGTGGCCGTAGACCCTGGCCGCCGTCCGGTCCCCGGAGCATGAGCTCCCGGACGCAGTCGCGCAGCCAGGCGTGAGCCGGGTCCGCCTGGTGTCGCGGGTGCCAGGCGAAGCCCACCCGGACCGCTGGGAGCCGGAGCGGGATGTCGAAGGTGACCAGGCCGAGGGTGGTGGCGAGTGAGCGGCCCCACCGGCTGATCAGTCCGACCAGGTCGGTGTCGCGCAGCACGAAGAGCGAGGCCGGGTAGGTGCCAACGCTGCCCACCACCCGGCGTTCGAGCCCGAGTTCGGCGAGGGCGTCGTCGACCGGGCCGCGCAGCCGGCCGCGCCGCGACACGATGAGGTGCCCCGCCTCCCGGGCGAACCGCTCGGCCGTCAGCTCGCCGGTGAGCAGCGGGTGTCCGGCCCGTACGACACCCAGCATGCGGTCCTCGTAGACGGTCTCCACGTGCACTTCGGGCGCGGTGGTGTCGATCACGCCGACCTCCAGGTCGGCGGTGCCCTGGCGCAGGAACGGGGCGTCCACATGGCTCTCGGACAGGAAGCGCAGCCGGATGCCGGGCGCCTCGCGGGCGGCGCGGGCGAGGAGGGCCGCTGCCTGGGTGGCGGCCATCGCGTCGTGGCCGAGGATGGTGAAGGTACGGGTGACGGTGCGCAGGTCGGTGTCCCTGACCGGTGCGAACAGGGCGCGTGCCCGCTCCACGACCGCGCTGACCTCGGCGCGTACGGCCAGGGCGTGCGGCGTCGGCACCATCCGGCGCCCGGCCCGCACCAGCACCGGATCGCCGAGAGCCTTGCGGATGCGGCCGAGGGTGCGGCTCATGGCGGGCTCGGACAGGTGCAGCCGCTGTGCGGCGCCCTGCACGCTCTGTTCCTCCAGCAGCACGTCCAGGGCGACCAGCAGGTTCAGGTCCAGCCCGGTGGATTGTGTCATGTGCAGGTATTCCTTGCAAAGGTTGCACTGGAAGTAAGGACAGGGCCGAGCCTACGGTGAGAGCGCATCCCCCACCACCACCAGCTCCCGGGAGGAGCCGTGCCCGCGCACGCCCTGAAACGCCCCACCCTGCTGACCCTGTGCGCCTGCGTCCTCGTCGCGCAGAGCATGGTCGCCGCCATCAACCTGCTGATCCCCCAACTGAGTTCGTCCGCCCTGCATCCCTCGCACACCGAACTGCTGTGGACGGTCGACGCCTACGTCATCGTCTTCGCGGGCCTGCTGATCCCGGCAGGCGCACTCGGCGACCGGGTCGGCCGCAAGGAGGCCCTGCTCACCGGCCTGGCCCTGTTCGCCGCCGGCGCCACGACCAGCGCGCTCGCCCCCGACCCGGCCGTGCTCATCGCCGGCCGCGGCGTCTCCGGGGCCGGCGCCGCGCTGATCACCCCGGCGACGATGTCGATCCTGGTGCACCTGGCCGGCCCCGAGCGCCGCGCCCAGGCGCTGGCGTCCTGGACGCTGGCCATCGGGCTGGGCGGCATGGCCGGCAACCTGGGCGGCGGTCTCGTCGGCCAGTTCCTGTCCTGGCGGGCCCTGTTCGCCGTGATGGTGCCGCTCGCGGCCGTACTCGCCGCCGCGGTGGCGGTCACCACCCCGCGCACGGACCGGGCCGCCGGCCACCGCCCCGACGCGATCGGCACGCTCCTGCTCACCGCGGGCCTGGTCGCGGTGCTCTTCGGCATCATCGAGGGCCCCGCGCACGGCTGGACCTCCCCGCGCATCCTGGCCGCGTTCACGGTGGGCGCGCTGCTCGTGGCCGCCTTCGCGGCGCACGCCCTGCGCGCCGACGCCCCGCTGCTCGACCCCCGCCTGTTCCGCTCCGCCGCTCTGCGCGCGACGACGCTCGGTCTGGCGACCGGATTCTTCGGCCTGTTCGCGCTGTTCTTCGTCAACTCGCAGTACCTCCAAGAGGTCAAGGGCTTCGAGCCGGCCGTGACGGGCGTCGCGATCGTGCCGCTGATCGTCGGCATGGCCCTGGTCCCGAAGTTCGCGGCCCGCTGGTCGGCGCATCCGCGTCCGGTCATCGGCACCGGGCTCGCCCTGATAGGCATCGGCCTACTCGCCGCGTCCACGGCGGACGCGGCGACGCCCTACCCGCTGTACGCCTGCTGGCTGCTGGTCATCTCCACGGGCACCGGCCTCGCCATGCCCGCGCTCACCCTGGGCGTGGTCGTGTCCCTTCCCCCGCACCGGGCGGGGCTGGGCTCGGGCCTCGGCACCTCGGCCCGCGAGATCGGCGCGGCCCTCGGCGTCGCCGTCGCCGGCACGGTCCTGGCGGGCCACACCGACTTCGCGAGCGGGATGGGTCCCGCGCTGCGGGTCGTCGGAACGGTGGTGCTGCTCGCCACGGGCGCGGTCGTCACGGGCTACCGCGCTCCCTCCCGCGCCTCCCACACGCCGTCGCCCGCGCCGCAGGCCGAAGAACCGGTGACCTGACCGTGGGCGGGTTCCGCGCCCGCAGGAGCGAACACGTGGGCCTGCGTACCGGCCGGTCATTGTTCGGTCGTCTGACCAGCGCTGCCAAACAATGCGCCGGCCGCTGGAATCGGTGATGCGAGCCCCGCAGAGCCATCCGGGGCGAAGGCCCTGAGGCTGGCGGGGCGGCACACCCGAAGTGCCACGACGCGTACGACGCGCCGTACCGCACCCGGGGTGCCGGGTCCGGTCGGTTCTCAACCGACCAGGGGGGCCCGGGCTGCGGGGCGGACGCACGTGCGCCCCGCAGCAAGGACGAAAGCACAGCCGTGCCGTGACGGCGCACCAGGCGCCGCGATGCATGCGGCCAACGGTAGAACCCACACGAACGGAGACATCACATGCGTATGCGAACCCTCCTCCCCGGGGCGACCATGGGCGCCGCCCTGCTCGCCGGCGGAATCACCGGCCCGGCGCAGGCGACGTCCCAAGCCGCGGGAGTCTCGGTTTCCAGCGCCCCGTCGGACCAGTCCGTCGTCGTGGCCGTCGAGGGATGGACCACCGCCCTGCGGTCGGGCGACCCGGTCAGGAGCACCTACTCGGCGAGCGGCTCCGTACTCTGGCGTACCGCCTACGCGGGACAGTCCCTCCACTACTACAGCAAGAAGATCAACCAGTCCGGAAACGTCTGGTACCAGCTCGACTCTCCGCAGTGGGGTTGGATCTACTGCGGGAACGTCGCGGCGCCCTGCTGTGGCACTCAGCCGACCGTGGCTCCCGGGCAGGCGGCCCGGGAGCCGTGCCACATTCCTACGCCTCGCGGCGGCGCGATCTTGAAGCTCTCGCGGCTCGTGACTCTGCACGTCATTAGTACGCCGATCGTACGTGATAAGTACGTGATGGGAGCGGTATGCGGCTAGAGTGAGAGCGGAGGTGTCCGATGTCCGAGCTGTTCGACGCGGTCGATGCGCTGGTCGCGTCCCGCTCCCCGTTGCCGCCGCCGACGGAACGCAGGCGGCTGCGCCAGGCTCACGCGCTCACCCTGGACGAAGTGGCCGCCGCGCTGAACGTGCGGCGGGCGACCGTCGGCGCATGGGAGTCGGGCAAGACCGAGCCGCGGCCGCCGGAGCGGGAGGCCTACGCCCATCTGCTGGGGCAGCTCGCCAAGCTCTACCCCTCCCCCGAAAGCACCGGTGCTCCGCAGGAGGAAACCGCGGCGCCGCAGACGGCCACCGATGCCGCGCCCACAGCGCCGACCCGGCCCGCGGCGACGACGCCGTCAGCTACGGACGGAGCACCGGACGCTGCGGCCGGACCCGAGGGGTCCCGCCCCTCCTCCCCGGCGGCCGTTCCCGAGCCGGCCGCGTCGCGTCCGCGTGCCGAGCGGGCGTCGCCAGGCGCGCGCCGTCCGGCGGCGCGGAAGGCCGCCCCGGCGCCCACGCCGGCACCCGGCGGAGCGCACGCGTACGCGCACGGCCCGCTGCTCGTCCTCGACACCGACGCCGAGAGGCAGGTGAGCGGGTACGGCATCGGTGGTCTGATTCTGGACGTCGCCGCCAAGTCGCTGCCTGCCCTGGTGGAGTGGGCGCTGGGCGAGGCGCGGCTCGGGGCGGAGAGACTGCACGGTTCGGGCAAGGACGCCGACCCGCTTCTGGTGCTCACCGAGGCCGCGTGCGAACGGTACGGCCTGCCCGGTCGGCTGTCGGAGTCGGAGCGGCTCGCCGGACGGCTCCCGGAAACCCACAAGGTCATCAAGCAGCTTCAGCGTGCCGACTGGCAGCTCACCAAGCGAGGGCTGGGACCGTGGGCGCGGATCTACCGCCCCGCCCAGGGAGGTCGCCGGCAGTGCGTGCAGCTGTGCATCCCCTCCTGGCACGCCCTCGACGACCGCGCCTGGGGCCATGCGGCGCAGCTGGAGCCCGCGGCACTCGCCCGGGTGCTCGGGGTGTACGCGCAGCGGGTCGTGACACCGGTCGGTTCCACCGCCGTGACGGGGCTGCATCTGATGACCGCGCTCAACCCGCCGACCCGCGCCGGCGAGCCGGACGCCGACGGCAGGCGGCACCGTGAGCACCGGCCCGGGTCGCTGGGAACCGAGCCGATGGATCCGGCGCCGTGCGAGGCGACCGACGGGCACCCCGTCCTGGCGCACCTGCCCCGCTTCCACGTACGGGGCCCCGGCGAGAAGCTGTTCGAGGAGGCCTACGACTGGGCGCGGGACCTGACCGACGCCGAGTGCACGAAGCGCTACCTGGTCGGCCTCGACGTGAACCTGTCCTTCGGCGCGGCCGCGAACGGCGCCGTCGTAGGCTTGGCCACACCGCCCGTGCACGTCACCAACCCCGCCTTCGACCCGGCGCTGCCCGGATCCTGGCTGGTCGACCTCTCCCACGTCGGCCTGTCCCGGGTGAAGGTCGCCAAGCATTGGCGCCGGCTCGAAGGAGATCTGCTGCCCAGTCCGTTCACACCGACCGGTGAACGCCCCGAGGGGCCGGCCTGGTACGCCACCCCCACCGTGGCGTACGCCGTCGAACTCGGCTACGACGTCGCCCCGCTCGAGGCCTGGGTGCGTACCGAGAGCGGCCGGTTCCTGGACGGCTGGTACAAGCGGCTGCGGGACGCCTACGTCGCCACCATGGCGGACCTGGGCGTGGGTGACAAGCAGGGCCCGGCGGAGTTCCTGGAAGCGATGGACGGCTACAAACAGCGTGACCCCGAGATGGCGATCGTCGTGGACGCGATCAAGATGACCGTCAAGGGCGGCATCGGCAAGCTGCAGGAGAGGGCACGCGGCGGCGGCTGGAAGCCGGGACAGCCCTGGCCCGCCCTCGCCCGCCCGACGTGGCGCCCGGACATCCGCGCCACCGTCATCTCCCGGGCCCGGATCAACATGCACCGCAAGATGCTGCACCTGGCCGCGGCCACCGGCCAGTATCCGGTCGCGGTGCTCTCGGACTGCGCCGTGTACGCCGCCGACGGGCCCAGCCCGCTCGACGTCCTGCCCTACGGCGCCGACAACAAGACCGTCCCCGGCTCCTTCCGGCTCGGCGTCAGCCCGGGCATGGTCAAGCACGAGGGCACCCAGAGCGTGCTGTGGGGCGCCGACGTGCTCGAACACCTCGCCGACGACGGCAAGGTCGCCAACCTCGCCCGCTACATCAAGACCGGCGAGGTCACCGCCAAGGACACCGGAGAGTAGGGACACGGGCCGATGGTCACGGTCACAGACGAGCTCGACAAGGCGGTGCAGGGCGCGTTCACGCGCCCCATCCCCAAATCCGCCGGGGCGCAGATGCGCTACCTGGTCCGACAGCACCAGCGCAGCACGCGGCGCGTCGCCGAGCTGCTCGGCATCAGCCAGCGCACCGTCGAACGGTATGTGAAGAACCAGATCAGAACCCCTCGCCCGGAGCTCGCCGACCGGCTGGAGCGTGAGGTCCGCGCGCGCTGGCAGCCGCAGGTCAGGGCCAAGGCCAAGCAGGCCGCGGCCACCACCGGCGGCATCATGATCGATGTCCAGGCCCGGTTCGGCTACACCGCCGCTCCCGGCAGCACCGACGACGCCCGCGTACGTCACCTCACCCTCGCCCTGCCACCCCAGCACGCCGCCCGCCTCTTCGCCGCCCAAGAGGGCGGCGCCACCGAAGACCAGCTCCGCCAGATCGCCGCCGAAGCCCTCGGCGAGGTCTACTTCCGCGACAACGGCCGCCGCGCCCACGGACTCGAAGTGGAACTCACCGACCTCCTCGACCTGGAGTTCGAGCTGTAGGGCCGGCAGGCCGGTCAGGCAACGGCCGGCCTCCTCAACGGGGCCGAGCCGCAGGAGGGTTCAGGTTCGCTTGCAGGACCTTCGCGGCGGAGGCGGGCCACGCGCCGCACCAGCCTCAGCATCACCGGGACGCAGAGGCCAATGCGCGGCTGTGCCGCGTGCCCTTCGCCTCGGCCAACGACAGACTGTGGCTCCCGGGGTTCCTTCCCGCGGTGCGCTGGAGGGGGTGGCCGACGCCCGGTCGCCCCTATGGGTGGTGCGCACCGCCTTGGCAGGTGGGCCACCGCCGAAACGCCTTGCGGCAGCCCCCGACGCGGTCCCGGGTCCTGGGCGATGAGCATGCCGCGCGCCCGTCTTGCAGCATTCGGCGCATACCGCGGACGCGTAACGGCCTGCCTGTCACAGCCGCCCCTGGCTGTCTGCCAGTTGTCTCGGCCGAGACAGGCGGGTGGCGAACAGGCCGTCGGACAGTGTGCGTAGCCAAGCGCAGTCCGTCGGTCTGACCCGCTCCCAGATGACCGTTCACGCCTGCCCCCGACCTTCGAGCACCGGTCGGCCCGGCACCCACCTGCGGAAAGACGTTCTGCTGGTGCCGAGTTGACAGTGTGATCAGCGGGCGCCAGCATCCCGCTGATGGAGATCAGCGATCTGACACCGGCGGAGCGCCGCGTATGGGAGGCCTTCTCACTGGGGGAAGGGGTCGACTTCCGTGAGAGCGCCTGTGAAGATCCCGCGCTCGGTGCGTCCTGGGGGGCCGAGCGCACCGTACGTGCCGCGGTGCTGCGGGCGCTGCTGGTCGGCGGGCCGGTGGGCGACGGTGAGATCGCCGGCCTGAAGCTGGCGGGTGCGCGCATTTCCGGAGGGCTGGACCTCAGGTACGGCACGGTCGACCATCCGGTGCGCCTGCGGTCCTGTCACTTCGAACAGCCTCCGCAGCTGTACGGAGGGCAGATCCGTGCCCTCGTCCTGAGCGACTCGGTGCTGCCCGGGCTGAGTGCAGCGACCCTCCGCGTCGACGGCGTGCTGCGGATCACCGGCTGCCGCATCACGGGACCCGTCCGGCTGCAGGGGGCGAAGGTCGCCGGCGGGTTCTTCCTGAACAACGCGCGCCTCGGGCACTCGGTTGCGCAGGGCGATCTCGTCATGCCGGACCCGCCGGACCACGAGCCGGCCGAGGAACCGATTCTTCAGCTCAACCATGCGGAGATCGGCACCGATGTGTGGGCCGTCGGCCTGGTCGCCCGTGGCCAGGTCCGACTGGACGGAGCGACGGTCGGTGGCCGGGTGAACCTGGAAGACGCCGTACTGTCCGCACCCGGCAGCATCGCCCTGCAGGCCGAGACCTTGTCGGTCGGCACCGACCTGCACGGCGTACGGCTGCGCGTCCAGGGCCAGGTCGTCCTGAGCGGGGCCAGCATTCCTCGCCGTCTCGACCTCGCCCGC
The DNA here is from genome assembly GCF_040645015.1 of Streptomyces sp. NPDC046881. Classification (NCBI taxonomy): domain Bacteria; kingdom Bacillati; phylum Actinomycetota; class Actinomycetes; order Kitasatosporales; family Streptomycetaceae; genus Streptomyces; species Streptomyces sp. NPDC046881. The sequence continues at coordinate 110,554 of NZ_JBEYXJ010000001.1, forward strand.
GCCCAGTTGTCCAACCCAGGCGGAGAGGCCCTGAGCGCGGACAGCTGCACGGTCGGCGAGCTGTGGCTCCGCGAGGCCGCCCCGATCACGGGCACGGTGGACCTACGGCGCTCCCGGCTCGACTTCCTGCACGCCCTGCCCGACGTATGGCCCGCGCAGGTCAGGCTCGACGGCCTCGGTTACCGCACACTCGCCCCGCACCTCCCGGCCGGACAGCGCCTGCCGCTGCTGGAACGCGAGACCGACGGCCATCTCCCGTTCTCCTACGAACAACTGGCCGCCGCGTACCGTGCTGTGGGCGACGACCGCGCTGCGCGCACCGTCCAGCTGACCAGACTCCGCAGCCACCGCCGGACGCTGCCGTGGTACGCCCGTTTCTGGGGCCACCTCCAGGACGCGACGGTCGGCTACGGCTTCCGCCCTCTGCGGGCCGCCGGCTGGCTTCTGCTCCTCCTGCTCTGCGGCGCCATCGCCTTCTCCGTGCATCATCCACGCCCTGTGAAACCCGACGAGGCACCTGCCTTCACGCCCTTCGTCTACACCCTCGACCTCCTGCTTCCAGTCGTCGGCTTCGGCCAGGAGACGGCGTTCGCACCCAGGGGCTGGTACCAATGGCTCGCCTATCTCCTGATCGCCACCGGCTGGATCCTCGCGACGACGATCGCGGCGGGCATCACTCGCACCCTGAACCGCCAATGACCACGCTTCCGTGTCGAGCCGCCGGAAGTCCGCGGCTTCCGTGCGGTGGTGGTCGATCCAGTGGCGAATGCTGCGTTCGTACAGACTGCGGTGGGTTTTCGAGCGGCCCACCCGACGGTCGCACTCGGCCGTGTCGACGGTGAGCGCGACGGCCTGGTCGTGAGGCAGGGATTCTGGGAGCCCTGTCCCAAGCGTCACGCCGACGTCCGTCCCCGCGGCCACCGCCGTACAGCACAGGCCCCCTTCTGCCCTGGCGCTGGTTTCGGCAACCAACCGCCCGCTTCTGCCCTCTTCCTGGTCGACAGATGGATGCGGTCGAACCGGCCCAGCCATCTCCGACCAAGGGGGAAGCGTTGTTCCGCAATGCAGTCCGGGCCGTGGGCGTCGCCGGTCTCGCCGTGGTGCCTTTGCTGGGAGGGGCGGCAGGGGTGTCGGCCGCCGAGGGCGCGAGCCCGTCTCCGGGCGTCCGCCTGGAGTACCACGTGGCTCAGAACCTCGCTCCGGAAGCCGGTGACGACGTCTGGTTCAGCCTGGAGGGCATGCGACCGGGATGGGACGAGGCCGAGGTCACTTCTCCGGCCCTGCAGGAGCCGATCACCCTGACTCCCCTGAAGAAGGGGTCGACGCAGTCGGTGCAGGTGGACCCGGAGGGCTCGCAGCACCGCATCCGTTCGGGTCTGCGCCCGGGCACCTATCCGGTCACCGCGACCAGCCACGGCCGTATCGTCGCGACGGCCACGCTGAAGGTCGCGGCCGAGAACTCGGCGCAGATCGACCGGTTCGTCATCGGTCCCCGGGACGCGTTCCCCGGCAGCGGCACGCCGGCCTCCCTCCGGCCGGGCAGTGACGTCCGGGTGGTCCTCACCGACCTGCGGGCCGCACCGGGGGAGAACTCCCTGACCGTCACGTCACCCGTCTTCAAAGGGCCGTTGATCATCAAGACCAACAGCCCGGACAACCCCGGCTGCAAATGCGACGACGCCGGCACCGTCTACGCGGGCCACGCACGACTGCGAGGCGACGTACCCGAAGGCCGCTACACCGTGACCGTGGTCAGCCACCATGGGCAGCACACCACAACGCAGCACGTCACAATCGCCGGCCGGCCCGTCAACGACGGCGGCTCCTCCTGGGCGGTCGCCGGTGGCGTCGCGGCGGCGGGACTGGCCCTCGCCTGCGGCGGAGTGTTCACGGTGCGGCGCCAACGCTCACGCAAGGCCGAGCCGTCCGCGTAGCGGCGAACCGGCAGCCGCGGACCGACCCTGTCCTTCTCCGCTCTTCCTTCGCTCCTTCCGGCCGTTCTCCGGCCCGGAGGCACTTCAAGCTGTCCCATGACTCAGAAAGCATTCCTTGCATACCTCACACAGACGAATATCGCGCCTCGCGGTCCTCGCGGCCGGAACTGCTCTGTTCCTGACGGGAGGGGGAGGCCTCGCCCAGGCACAGACCAAGGCTCAGGACGTCACACCGGCGCCCCACCTGTCCTCGACCACGGTGCCGTCCGCCGGAACCTCGGCCGGGCCGTCCGCCGAACCCACGCCCACGGCATCCGCCAGCCCCTCGACCCCGAACGCGACGGGAGAGCCCCCGGCCTCGCCGTCGGCGAGCCCGGGCGGTTCCACGGAGCCGAAGACCGGCGACGACGACTGGTCGGACGCGGACGCCATCCGTTTCTGGACGCCTGAACGCATGGCCTCGGCCACCGACCCGGCCCTGCCCGCGCAGCAGGCGGACCCGAGCACCGCGGCCCGTGCCCGGCGGGCGGCCCCGGCCGGTCCCTCGGCGGCGGCCGACATGCCGACGGCGGAGCACGTCCTCGGCCTGCCGTCCGTCGGGACCATCTTCACGTACGACACGGACCCGACCACCGACCGGATGCACGCGCACAAGTGCACCGCCAGCGTGGTGGAGAGCCCCGGGCACAATCTGATCCTGAGCGCCGGGCACTGCGACGGTGGCAAGGCCGTCTTCGTCCCCATGTACGCCGCCGAGTACACGCTGGACAAGCAGACGTTCGGGTTCTACCGGGTCTCCAGCTGGTTCACCGACAACCGGTACGTGCACAACACCAAGAAGCCCATCTCGGACCTGGACTTCTCCTTCGGCCGGCTCGAGCCCTCGAAGAGCGGCAAGCAGGCGCAGGACGTGGTGGGCGCGAACAAGCTGGTGCGCACGCCGGGTTACCTGAACAAGGTCACGATGCTGGGCTATCCCTCCAGCCACGACCCCGAGGACCATCCGGTGCGGTGCCCCACGCAGACGGAGGCGCTCCCCGGCTTCTACCAGATCCAGGCCAAGTGCCGTGGCATGTGGAGCGGCGTCTCCGGTGGTCCCTGGTTCTCCCGGGTGGACTGGGCGAAGGGCACCGGTGAGATCATCGGGAACGTCGGCGGGTACCACGGCGGCGGCAACGACGCGAACGTGGACTGGCTCACGTACAGCCCCATGCACGGCGACTGGTTCTTCCGCCTGTACGACGAGGCGAAGAAGGGTCAGCACGTCTCCCACGGCAGCACCTACGACCAGCCGCCGCTGCCGTACTCCATGGGCGGCGGTGAGACCTGGTCCCACGCCAGGCTGCTGGCCTCGGGCGAGTACACCGGCGACCGTAAGGGCGACCTGGTCGTGGTCTGGACCGACGGTGAGGTGACCCTGTACACCGGCGACGGCAACGGCGGCTTCACCGGCGAGCGCCGGCTGGCCGCGCCGCACGGCGTCTGGCAGGACGTCAAGTCCCTCACCGGCGGCGACTTCTCCGGCGGCAACGGCTCGGACCTGCTGGTGGTGTTCAAATCCGGCGAGGTCAGGCTCCTCCCCGACGTCGGCACCAAGGGTATGGGCGGCGGGATCAAGATGGCCGGCGCCGGATCCGTCTGGAGCCACGCCGACCAGATCACCGGCGGCAGCTTCGGCACCGCGAAGTACGTCAGCGACCTGCTGGTGCGCTGGAGCGACGGCGAGGTCACCGACTACACCGCCGTCGGCGACAGGGGCTTCGGCACCGAACACCAGCTGGCCAAGCCGAAGAGCGCCTGGAAGGACGCCACCTTGGTGACCGCGGGCGACTTCACCGGCGGCAACAACTGGGACGCCCTGGTGCGCTGGTCCGACGGAAGGGTCTCCCAGTTCCAGGAGACCTGCCCCGGCGGCGTCGGCAAGGAGGTCCACATGGCCTCGGCCGGCAGCATCTGGTCCTACGACTCGGTGATGACGGCGGGCGGCTACGACTCCAACGGCTGGCCGGACGACCTCGTGGTCCGCTGGTCCGACGGCGAGACCACCATGTACGCACACACCGGCGCCACCTTCGGCACCGAGCACATGCTCGTTGCCCCGAAGTAACCGCGCCACCACCTGCCCCCGCGGCCGAGGCGGATCCGGGTGACCCGAACCAACGGGCCCGGGTCCGCCCGCCAGGGTGTCACGCCCTGCAGCGCTCTGATGTATCGCCTGACCTGCGGGAAGAGGGAACGATTCGGCGTCCTCGTTCGGGGGACAAAGCGTCTAGCGCACACCTGGTGGGGAATCGCTGGCAGTGACCGCACCGGTAACCCGACAGAGAGAATGTGCCTGTGTCCGTTCGTTCCATCAAGGCGGCCGTCGGCGCTGCATGCAGTGCCTTCCTCCTGCTGGTGGCTGTTCCCGGCTCGGCCTCGGCGGCCACCGGCCAGTTCCGCTACACGTACACCACCGCCGACGGGTACGAGGCCGTCGGCTTCCTGAACAACCCCGCCGGCGGTGAGTGCATCAACCTCGCCCCGCCGTCCTCCGCACCCGGCACCCCCTCACGGGCGCCCAAGAACCGCACGGACGCCACCGCCACCGTCTTCCTCGACACCGACTGCACAGGCGACACCTACTACACGCTGCCCCCGGGCACAGGCGCCTCCGACCGCCTGCTCCTGCGCTCGGTCGTCTTCTCCTGAAACCAACCACCCCGGACGGCCTGCACCCCGCTCGCCCCACCGCCGGTGCAGGCCGGTACACACCCGCAGCCCCACACGCATCTTCGGGGTGCTGAGGGGAGGCGCCGGCCGCGTGCCGCCTTCCAGGCCACGCTCGCGCGGGAGCGCCCCGCGGCGCGTGACTGCGGGGCGCCTTGGGGAGTTCAGTCGACCTTCTCCCCGTCGTGCGTACCGCCCTTGCAGTAGTTGCCCTCCTCGTTGATCGCGGGCGTTCCGCCGCCCTCCCTGCACTGAGAAGGGGTGACGTAGGACGAGGCACCCTGTGCGGTGGCGGCGGTGGCGGTGGCGGCGCCTGTGAGGCCGAGTCCGGCGAGGGCTGCCGTGGCGATGACGCCGGCGAGGATTCGTCGAGTGGGCATGTGGTTCCCCTTTCACGGATTGCCTCGGTTGGGGCACTAGCCAGCCTGATCTTCACCCATGTGGGTGGCACGTCATGTTGCGCCATTCGGGTGACAGAGCTGTCGGGTGCGAGGGCGGGGCGACCCACGTCGAACAGGCCCAGTGGCCGCTACGGCGTGTAGACCTGTTCCAGGCTGTGGATGGCGCCGTCGTCGCCGGTCGTGTACTTGAACACCAGTCCGGAGTCGGGGTGCGCGTTGACCCAGTCGATCAGCTCCTGCACGCCGATGCGCTGGTTCTTGCTGCTCGCGACGATGGGGTTGGTGGCGGTGACGTACGCGGCCTGGTCGAGGGCCCACCGGCTGTCCTCGCCGGTGACGACGAACGGCGTCCCGTCGGAGTCCTTGCCGGGGCATCCCCACGTCCCGTGCTGAATGACGAGGTTTACCTTTCCGGTGCTGGCGGGGAGTTCCTCGACGCGGTAGAGGGCGATCTCGTCGGGGTCGACATGGTCCGGGTCCGGCGCCTTGACGGCGCAGCCGGTGGCCGGCGCGGTGGTCTTGACCGGGTCGGAGGCCTTGGAGGCGGGCTTCGCCACGGGCGTTCCGGCACCGGCCGCATCCGGCGACGCGGTCGCCGTGGAACCCGCGCCTCCCGACCCTCCCGTGCCTCCCTTGGCCACGCCCTTGCCGCCGCCGGACGTGCCGGACGCCTGGCTCGCGGTGGCGGCGCTCGGTGAGCCATCGGCTCCGGCGGCGGAATCGGACTCCTGGCACCCGGTGAGCACCGCGGCCAGCGCGGCGGCGGCGAGCGCGATGGCGGCGGGTCTGAGGCGATGAGCATGCACGTCGGGACGTCCCCCCTGTTCACTGGCGGCCGTGTCGGCCGCCCATCGGTCGGGACCGTAGCAACGCCTCAGCTCGCGCCGCACTACCGGAACGCTCCATGTCACGGACTCCGGACAATGCCGTCACGGGGCGCGGATCATGTGACGGGAAGCAGATCCGGTTCAGACGCGGGTCCGGTCGGTGGGGAGGGAGGTCAGCGAGTTGGTGACCTGCTCGGCCTGGCGGCCTTGTGCTGCCCGGCCGCGCGGCGCAGCTGCTCCTCGTACCGCCCCGCGGGTGCCCGCCGCCGTGCGTTCGGTAGAGGAGGACCGAGTTGCCTGGTCACCGCGCGTGGCGGAGGTCCATGGGGCCGGGGGGACGGGACATGATGGGGGTGAACGGACGCGGTGCGAGGAGGAGTGCGGCGTGGGCGGATTGGGCTCTGACGGTGCGAACCACGGCAAGTCCCGGTTCGACGACATCTACGTCCAGCCGGATCCGCGTGCCTACTTCACTCGGCTGGCTCCGCTGGACTATGAGATCCCGCACCACGCCCAGCCGGTGTTCCGGCAGCTGGCCGCGGAGCGGGCCGCGTACGGTGACGATGGGGCCGGCGGGCCGGCGGTGCTGGACCTGTGCTGTTCGTACGGCATCAACGCCGCCCTGCTCAATCACGAGGTGACGCTCGCGGAGCTGTACGAGCGGTACACGTCCGACGCCGCTCGCCGCATGTCGCCGGAGGCACTGGCCGCGTGGGACCGGGAGTTCTACACCGAGCGGCGGCGACCGGACGCGTTGCGGATGTACGGCCTGGACATCGCCGCTCCGGCGGTGCGCTATGCCCGGCAGGCCGGTCTGCTGGACGCCGGTTTCACCGACGACCTGGAACGGGTGCCGCCCGGGCCGGAGCTGCGCGACGCCCTGCCGGAGGTCGGGCTGATCACGCTGACGGGGGGCGGCAGCTACATCACCGAGCGGACGTTCGCCGCGCTGCTGGACGGTGCCCGGCGTCCCGTGTGGGTGAGCGCGTTCGTGCTGCGGACCGTGGCCTACGAGCCTGTCGTGCGGAGGCTGGCCGCGTACGGGCTGCGGACCACGGTGGATGCGTCCCGGACCTACCCGCAGCGGCGGTTCACGGATGAGCGGGAGCAGCGGTACGCGATCGACGCGGTACGGGCCCTCGGCGGTGACCCGTCGGGCCGGGAAGAGGCCGGTCGTTTCCACAGCGTGCTCTACGTCTTCCGGCCCGACCCGGCACGGTAGTCCACGTACGCGATCCGACGGGGCGCCGCCCACGCCCCATGGGCTGCCGGCTCCTCCCCGGCCCTGGGCGAGATCCGGACACACGGCAGCGTACGGTGGCGATGATCACCGGGTCGCGATGTGGTAGGCCGTGCCTGGCGGCGACGGCCTTGAGTTTCTCGGGGTTGGCCACGTTGTGCAGGGCACTGATGCGGCCCTGGGCGTCGAAGTCGAAGGTGCGGGTGGCGATCACGCGTTCGGGGGCGCGGAAGACGATGCCCGGGCCGCCGATCGACGCGGTCCACCAGCTCACCCATGGGGCACACGATGACAGGGACTGCTCACGACGCCGGGTCCGCTGGGCCTCGTTTGTCCTCGACGTGGACGACGTGAAGCTCGGTGCCGTCCCGGTGGCGCTTGGAACGTCCGAACAGCCCGACGGCGATCTCCGACCGGTCCTGAGGCTCATCAGGGCCGACATAGGTGAGAACGTCGTTGTGATGCCCGGTGACGACCCATCCCTCGACGTCCTCGAGGTCGATCACCCCGAAGTCTCCCGCCGAAGATCCGGCGTGCGCCGGGCCGAACTGCTTCAGGAGGTCGGTGGCTTGCTCGGCAAGCTCCCCATCCGGAGCGGTCAGCACGACGCACGTGCCGTGCTCGAACAGCACCCACGACTTGCGCGGGTCGGCGAGAAGCCTCTGCCAGACGTCTATCAGTGTCTCGGTGTTCACGCCGGTCATCATGCCGCAGGGCACCGACAACGGGGCCGATCGACCGGCGGCCACAGCGCATACGCGACTCCTGAACATGCGGGTCCATCAGTCCGAAGGGCCAGCCGACGGGCCCCTGCGCCACACCCGCCGCCACTCGGAGGCCCTCACCTCGTGGGGCTCACTCATCGGGGTCGGGCCACGTCGCCACCAGGGTGCGCAGATCTGGAAAGCGGGGACCGGAGACCATCTCCCGGGTCGTCTCGCCGTTGAGCCAGCACACTTCCTCGGGACCGCCGTCGCCGGTGTCGAACAGGCAGCACACCCCGCCGGCGGTGGCGGTCAGGCCGGTGAAGACCTCCCTCACGCTGGCCGACCGCGCGAACAGGCGGCTCATCGCCGATGTCGCCGCCCAGAACTCCATGGACGCGTAACGAGGATGGAGCAAGGACTCGAACCGGATCGTCAGGTAGACGTAGCCGATCTGGACTCGCCCGTCCTTCTCGGTCCCGTGGCCGTGTGCCACCACATACTCACGCACCACGTCATCGACACCGAACACGAGGGAGGTGTCGAGCTCGAGCGTGCTGCTCCCGGAGCAGTCGACGGGCTCACTCTTGAAGCGGGACGTGAACGGGAGGACGAGCCGCTCCCCCCAGGGCAGTGTCAGCTCAAGCGGCGGCACGTCACGGGTCGGTGGCGCCAGCTCGGTCAGTTCGGCCAGTGCCCTGGCGATGTTCCGAGGACGCACGTAGATGTCGTAGCCGTAGGTCAGCCCCATACTTCCCCCTTTGGCGAGCCGAACCGCACCTTCTCACAAACCGCCCCTGGTGAGCCGGAGTCGGCCTCGAGCGCTGCCGTCAGGCCCGGCACGTCGGGCACGTCCGGTTCGGTGGGTGGCGACGGGAGAATCGGCGGTCGATGTCTCAACCCGCTGGGGCGCGCGTGTCCGGCCAGCCCAGCACCGTCAGCTCAGGCCACTCCGCCTGCCATCGCGCCGCCTTGGCCTCGTACACCGACCGCGGGGCGAGCACCGGGTTGGGCCGGACGACGAGGTTGAAAACGTCCGACAGCCCATGGGGCGCATGGACACGCCACCGCCCGTCCGTCTCCACCCGTACTCCGAGACAGCATGTCGTCGCGGCGAAACTGCCGATGGCCGCCTCGACGGAGTCATACGGCGGACACGGGACTCCGAACTTGTCCTCGTACCAGAGGTGCACCCGTACCTCGTTTCTGATCTCGACCTCTGCCGGCAGATCGGCGAACACCTCCCGTCCTGCCTGGATCACAGCGTCCTCCGCCTCCCAGGAGAGGTCGCCGCCATCGAAGTAGGCTCCAGCACTTCCGTCAACACGTGGTTACGGGGGCAGGGCTGGTGATCAGCCGACTCCCCCTCGACCAGCAACTCGAGTCCCTGCGTTCGGTGCTGTCAGGTGCCGTTGGAGCCGCCGTTGGTGTGGCGCTGTCCGGAACGGCTGCCGTGCCAGTCGAGGACCATCGTGGTGGCATCGTCGGGCAGAGATCCCCGGCAAGCCTCGTGGACCGCCGAGGTCAGCGCCCGGACCACTTCACGGGGGTGTTCGTCGCGGGTGGCGTGGACGAGGGCGGGAAGGTCGACCGTGGAGGCGGCGCGATCCCGCATGCCGTCGGTGATCAGGATCAGGCGGTCACCGGGTTCCAAGCGAAGCCGCTGTACCCGGTAGGCGACCGGGGCGGGCACTCCGAACGGCATGTTGACCGTGAGGGTCAGCTCCTCCACGGTGTTGCCGCGCAGACGCAGTGGCCAGGGATGGCCGGCGTTGACCAGCTCGCAGGTGCCGGTTTCCAGCTGGATGCGCAGCAGCTGGCCGGTGGTCATACCGCGGCCGTGACGGGTGATCGCCTGGTGGGCGGCGTAGGCCTGGTCGACGATGCTGTGCCCGGCACGGCGGGCGCCGCGCAGGGCGTTCACCGTCAGCGTGGCCAGCAGCGCGGAAGCCGTGTCGTGGCCCATCGCATCGGTGATCGACAGGTGGAGGGCGTCCTGGTCGAGGGCGTAGTCGTAGGTGTCGCCACCGATGTCATCGGCCGGAACCAGGCCGCCGACCAGGGTGAAGTGCGCGGCCTCGCAGCAGGACGCCGAGGGCAGCAACTGGTGTTGGATCTCCGCGGCCAGGCTCATCGTGGTGGTGCGCCGGCCCCAGTGGTAGAGATCGGTGAAGCGGCGGTCGGTGACCACGATGTACGCCAGCGCGTGCGCGGCCTGCACCACCGCGTCCCGCACCGCGTCGTCCGCTTCGGGTACGAGCAGGTCCAGGACGCCGATGCAGTCGCCGCGGTTCGTCACCGGGGCCACCAGCCGGTAGCCGCCCTCTTCGTCCGGCTCCTGGTGCAGGCGCTGGGAACGCAACACCTGGTCGTGGACGCTGCCTGTCAGCCCGCGTCTCTGCGTCTCACCCCGTGTCTGCGCGGCCGTACCGGCTCTGGGCAGCCGGACGGCTTCCTGCCCGACCATGTCCACGAGCCAGAACGACACCTCGCGCGCCGAGAACCGCTTCTCCAGGTTCCGGGCCACCACGTCCACCGACTCCACCGGCGCGGCATCCTCCGCCGCCCGCAGCACCTCGTCCAGGCCCAAGCCCTCACCACCATGCACGGCCACCTCCCCGTCCTCCACCCCGGATGCCCGGCGGAGCCGTCCTGGATGCCCCCTACCCGTATTCCTACGAGCCGAGGAGAAGCGGTTGCACGGTGAACGACGCCGTTGGAGGTGGGGGGACGACCTGGAGTGGGGCCGCCGTACGGTCGGGTGCCGGGTGGGGCGCGGTGAGGTCGTCGAGCAGGTGGTGGGCGTCAGCGGGTAGGGGCAGGGCCCGGCGCGGGCCCGCCCGCTCCAGGTCCGCCCGGGCGGCCTGCTGGTTCCGTCTGTCCGCTCCGGTCAGTGCGCGTACTCCCCCGCCGGATCACATGCCCCCGCGATGCCGAACGGCGTCGAGTGCTCGGTCGACAGGGCCGAGAACCGGGGCGGCCAGCTTGTTCGTGGCCTCGTTGTTGACCCAGCGGTGCGGGCGGGTCGGCGCGTACGCCTGGGTCAGCTTGACCTCGGCGCCGAGCATGCGCAGCCTGGGCACGCTGACGGCCCGCCGAAGCGCCATGAATTCCTCGCGCTCCTCCCGGGCGGCGTGCCGGGTGATCACTCGCCGGGCCTCGTTCAGCCGGCGCAGATAGCCGGAGCCGTCCGGGCCGGTGCGCCACAGTGAGATCAGCAGTTCCTTGGCCGCCTTCTCCTCGTGACGCCGACGGGCGGCCACCTCACGACCGTGCCGCAGCGCCCGCCGCGCGACGGGATGGACATGCGCTTCCTCGGCAGCCTCGTGCACGGCGAGCAGCCGCATCAGCCGGTGGAAGTTGCGGGCGCGCCACGGCCCGGGAAGCGCGGCCTTCAGGAATCCGAGTCTGATCTGCCGGTGCTGGCGGACGAGCAGGTCGACGGCGTTCTCGGCGCCCAGGGAGCGTGCGACCTTCAGTGACCATATGGGTGCGGCTTTCGCGGTTCTGGCCGTGGCCTTCCCTACGCGCAGCGACATCGGCGGCACCTGCGCGGCGGTCTTCGTCAGCGTGCCCATGATCCCTCCTCGCTTGGGTCCCAGCGCTGGCGGGTACCCACCCGTTGCTGCGCTCACGCGGCCGGCGCCCTCGCGAAACCGGCCCGCCCGTTTCGGAACGGGGTGGGCGGAGACTTCTGGTGGCGGGCAATGGCACCGCCGGTGGCGCCGATGATCCGGCGCCTGCCCGCCGTGCGGCCCGGCGCGGGCTCGGACAGGTCCTCCCCCGACCACAGTGGCGGCGAAAATGCGATGCGGAAGAGAAATCGGAAGCAGGATGAGACGGCGGTGAGCCGTCCTGCGTCGGGCGACCTCCGTCGAGGGGTTCCACTGCCGCACCGGTCTGCACGCGCCGTCCGACCCGTCCGGCACCGGGAATGAGTCATGCAAGTCCTTACGCGCCTGGACGCCTATCAGAGACGGCACCGCTGGGTGGGCCTGCCGCTCGCCGTCCTGTACAAGTTCTACGACGATCAGGCGCTGTACCTCGCGGCCCTCCTCACCTACTACGGATTCCTGTCGCTGTTCCCTCTGCTGCTGATCCTCGTCGTCGTCCTGAGCACCTTCCTCAGCGACGATCCGGCCCTGCGGCAGCATGTCCTGGACTCCGCCCTGAGCGAGTTCCCGGTCATCGGTGACCAGATCGGGGAGAACATCCGCTCCTTCCACGGCAACGGTGCGGCACTGGCCGCCGGCATCATCGGCAGCCTCTACGGTTCTCTGGGCGTCGCCCAGGCCGCGCAGTACGCGCTCAACAAGATCTGGGCCGTCCCGCGGCACGCCCGCCCCGACCCGTTGCGGTCACGCCTGAAGGGTCTGGCCTTCCTGCTGATCCTGGCACTCGGATTGTGTGCGTTCACCCTGCTGTCCGTGGAGGGCTCGGTGATTCACGTCCTCGGCGCACGACTACGAGGCGCGTCGTGGCTCGCCGCCACCGCGGGTTCGGTGTGTCTCAACACCGTGCTGCTGCTGGTGAGCTACCGGCTGCTGACGCACCGGACGCTGCCACTGCGCAGGCTCCTCGGCGTGGCGCTGGGCGCCGCTCTCGCCTGGCAGGCACTGCAGTGGGTGGGCTCCTACTACGTGAGCCACGTCCTGCGCGGGGCGACAGCCACCTACGGCATGTTCGGCATCGTTCTGGGACTGTTCGCCTGGCTCTACGCCGGGGCGCTGATCTTCATCACAGCCGCAGAGGTGGGGGCCGTCCGCGTCCTGCGGCTGTGGCCGCGCAGTCTGCTGACACCGTTCACGGACCGGGTGCACCTCAGCCCGGCGGACCGCCGCGCCTACCAGTCGTACGCGGCGACCGAAGCGTTCAAAGGCTTCCAGAAGATCCGGGTGCACTACGAACCGCCGCCCGATCCGCCGCACGACGAACCCCCCGAGGACGCCCCCTGAGGCGGCACGCCCCACGAACGGGATCCAGTGTGCAGGAAGCGGAATCGAGTAACCCGCCAACGGCTTAGGGAAGCCCCGGTACGGGGAACCCGGCCCCTCGAAAACGGATGGTGATGACCTCAGACGGCGCGACCCGTCGGGCAAGGACCGTTATGACTACCTTCGACGATGCGCTCGACCTGCACTTCATCGGCAACGCGACGGTCCTGCTGCGGTTCGGCGAGCTGACCCTGCTGACGGACCCCAACTTCCTCCACCGTGGCGAGCGGGCACACCTGGGCTACGGACTGGTCAGCCGCCGGCTCACCGAGCCGGCCCTCGACGCGGCGGACCTGCCCCGCCTGGACGGCGTCGTCCTCTCGCACCTGCACGGTGATCACTGGGACCGCCGGGCCAGGCGTCACCTGGACCGCTCGGTACCGATCGTCACGACCCGGCACGCGGCGCGCCACCTGCGTACCTGGCAGGGATTCCGCAGGGCGGGAGGACTTCGTACCTGGGAGAGCTGCACGCTCACGCGCGGGGAGGCACAGGTCCGGGTGACCTCGCTGCCCGGGCGGCACGCTCTGCAGCCCGTGCTGCGCGGCATGCTTCCTCCCGTCATGGGGAGCATGCTGGAATTCGGTCCGGTGGACGGGCCCGCGCGTCTGCGGCTGTACGTCTCCGGCGACACCCTTCTCTTCGACGGCTTGGAAGAGATCGCCCAGCGTTTCCCCGCCGCCGACCTGGCCGTGCTCCACCTCGGAGGCACTCAGCTACCCGGGGGATTCGTGGTGACCATGGACGGCGCGCAGGGAGCCGAACTCGCCCGGCGTCTCGATTACCGGCGCGTCCTGCCGGTGCACTACGACGACTACACCGTTTTCCGCTCTCCGCTGCACGACTTCCTGGCCGAGGCGCGCAAGCTGACTGGTCGCGGGCGGCGCCACGGTGCGGTGATACGGCCGCGGGAACCGATGTGCCCGGCCGGCGCCGAGGTCACTGCGTGCGCGTCCGCTCTTTCTTGAGCACCCTGTAGTAGTCGCTGTAGGGCAGCTCCAGCTTGAACACCAGGCCGTACCGTTTCCGGATGGCGGCAACCGTGGTGGTTTTCGGGTCACGGGCCACGCGGGAGACCGGCGGATCGTCGACGAGGCCGGCGTACGGCTCCTCGACCAGTCGGCGTGGGGCGCTACCGCGTGTCGTGTCCCAGGTCAGCGTCTGTCCGGAGACGGCCAGCCGGGTCGGTTCCGGGGCCTTCGCGCCCTGCGGGTTCGGGCCGTGCCCCCGGTAGTAGGCGAGGAGCCGCTTTCCGCGGTCGTCGTGCGTGAACGGGATGGGGCTTCCGGATCCGGCCGGCCCCGAACGGGCGTGGTCGCCCGCTGTCAGGATCCCGTCGAGGGTGTCGCTCATGTGCCCGGGGTCGGCGCCGTAGTAGGCGGTGACATTCATGGAGCAGACGACCTTGTCATCGTCGGTCTCCTGCTGGAAGAACCAGCCCGGCCCTGATCCCGGCACGCACACGTCGTGCACCACGACCAGACCGAGCGAGAGGGACGTACGGTCGGCGTACGCCCGCGCCACCCCCTGTAGCCGCTGCTGCGCCCGCTCCCGGGCCCGCACCGCCTGGCCGCTCTCCCCGAGCTTGCGCAGTTGCCTGTCACTGACGGCACGGTCCGGTGTCGTGGAACAGGCCGGGACGGCGAACAGGACGATCACCGCCAGCGATCCCCACACGCTCCTCCGGCCGGCGGCACCCCGCGAAAAGGCTCTCACGCGAGTCCGCTCCTCATCGCCAGCTGCCTCTCCCTCGTCGTACGTCCGGCCCGACCGTCACTGTCCACCAGGACGGCTGGGCCGGGCATGAGTACCGGTACTCAGACGGCCGCAGGGCATACCCTCACCGGGGCAGCTTGGGCACGGGCCGGGCCGGGTGGCGGGAGGGTGCGGACACGGGCCGCCGGGAGTGAGGTCCGTAGCAGGAACTGATCTGCTTGTCGGACGCGAAGCTGCGGCAGTTCGTGCCGCAAGGGCGGCGGAGGAGCTGGACCGGCCGCCGGCTCACGAGCCTGCGGCTGGAGGCGACCACGCCGGTGGGTGGCGGCAGCGTGGAGATCGGTCTCGCCGCAGGCGGCCAGGAGCCGATCAACACCGACCGCCTCGCAGCGTGATCAGGCAGCGGTCAGCTCAGCAGCGCAGCCGTGAATGTCTCGCGGTGGTCCACCAGCCATGTCTGCATACGGTCCCAGCGTTCCCATCCGCCGCGCTCGGACAGCGCATGGAGATAGACGGGGTCGCCGTCGGCAACGCGGCGGGCGACGAAGGTCCGGCAGACCTCCGTGGCCTGCTCGATGACGCCGGCCAACTCGGAGCGGTCCCGCGGGGAGAGGCCGTAGCTGTCGGCAAGGATCCGCAACCGTGCGGGCGCATCCAGCCCGGCGGGGTGGACGGCGGCCGCGGATGCGGGGTCGAGCATGGGCACCCAGTAGCGGGCGGTCATGGCGAGGTCCCACAGGGGGCGGCCCGGGGCCGCCATGTCGAAGTCGATCAGGGCAGCAGCGCGGCCGTCGCGGAAGACGACGTTGTCCGGGCACACGTCGTTGTGGCACAGCATCGTTCCCCCCTCCGGGTCGGCCAGGTCCCGTGGCCACTCGGCACGGGTGTCGACCGCGACGGTCGCGCTGGTCTCGTGCAGGCGCCGCAGCAGGCTCCCCACCGATTCCAGGGCGGAAGTCGTCATCGCCCAGTCCGGGAACGGCGGCAAAGCCACGTCGCCGGGGAGGAAGGTCAGCTGCTCACGGCCATCCACGGTGAGACCGACAGGGGTCGGCGCGGCGTCGAAGCCGCGCTCCTTCAGCGCACGGAGATAGCCGTGCAGGGCGCGCGCGTTGCGCGGCGCCGGGCGCTCGACCAACGCACCCCGGCGGAAGACCGCCCCCGCGTTCACCATCCCGCCGACCAGCGCCTCGCCCTCAGCCGTCATGACGATCACGCTACCGCCAGATCGACCCCGCGCGGGCCGGGCCGCAAACATGGCGCGAACAAGCGCCCAGGTCGTTCACGGCGGATGACTGTCGATCATTGAGGTAACCGGGAGGCGCTCTACCGGCGGACCGCCGAGATCAGGCCACCGGGCCGCTCCTCGCGTTGCGGCGGGGTGCTGATCGGGCGGCCGTAGGCGGCGGCGCGTTCGCGCAGGGTGTGGCAGCTGGCCTCCCAGCCGTGCCCGGCCAGCCAGTCCACCGGGTCGTCGGGCATCTCCGAGACCCACAGGGACGCCGCCGATCCCGGCTCGGCGTCCGCGCCGAAGCGCTCGATCACACCGCGCCCGCCCAATGTCAGCCCCATCCGACTGCCTGCCGCCGACCGCGCGCTGATCCGGGCCAGCAGCAGTTCCACCGCGTCCTCGGGCAGGTAGATCAGCAGTCCTTCGGCGATCCACACGGTCGGCACCTCGGGGTCGTGCCCTGCGGCGGCCAGCGCGCCCGGCCAGTCCTCACGCAGATCCACCGCGACGGTGATCCGCTCGCAGCGTGCGACGGCCCGCTCCTGGCGCAGCACCGAAGCCTTGAAGTCCAGTGGCGCGTCGGTGTCGACCTCGAACAGCCGGGTGCCCTCGGGCCAGTCCATCCGGTAGGCCCGGCTGTCCATGCCGGCGCCGAGCAGCACGACCTGCCGGACACCGGACGCGGAGGCCTGCTGCAACAGGTCGTCGAGGAACTTCGTCCTGATGACGATGGAGGACGCCACGGCCTGTCGGCGGCGTCGCGCGGCCTCGTCAACGGGCAGCGGCGGCGAGGAGGGCCACAGACCGCCGGCGGAGGCGAAGGCCCGTGCCAATGGGTCGCGGAACAGCGCGTTCTCCCGCTCGGTCTCCAGCGCCCGCACCCTGGCCACTCCCACCGCCGTGGCCCACACTCCCGACGGTTGCACCCGCTCCTGCTCATCAGTCACCGCGCCAGCCTAGACGGCCCGATTCCAGGGCGTCCGCGGGGAGTTGGCTTCTCGTGCGGCCGGCCAGTCGGTGCCGGCCGCAGCCGGCCCGTACCTGAAGATCTTGTACGCGAATAATCCGTTCCCGGGAGCAGGCGGCGCGCCGCTCATCTCCACAGGTCCTCACTCGTGCACACGTGTGCCCCCATGTTCCGCTCCATCATCTGCAGTGCGGCCCGAGCGAGGTCTTTGTGGATGTGGGCTACGGCATCCCTGGGAACGGTCACGTCGAAGTGACGGATGTGGGCGTCCAGAGCCGAGTAGAGCACGCACTGCTCGGTCACCTGCCCGGTGAGTACCAGCTGGTCGATGCCCTGTTGTCGCAGGAGGTACTCCAGCGGGGTCTCGAAGAAGACGGAGTGGCGGGCCTTCAGCACGAAGAGCGAATCACTGTCGGGCTTCAAGGGACTCACCAGGCAGCCGTGTGGTCCCTTCAGGGCCTGGTCCAGCAGCTCGCCGTGGTGCGATCGCCACTCACCGAAGTTGTCGTTTACGTAGATCACCGGTACCGAGCGGTCTCGCGCACGCCCCAGGAGGTCCTCCACCACCGGCACGATCGTCCGCGCCGAGGGAAGCAGCAGGTCGGCGTCCTTGTGGTCGTACGTGTTGATCATGTCGATGACCAGCAGTGCAGTCTTGCTCACCTCCGCCGGGTTCCCTGATCGCGCGGCGGTGAAGCCATCCGCTCCCCGCCTGCTGTCAGGGCTGTTCGGGAGAGCCGATCCGGCGCAGTATCCCGAAGGCTCGCAGCAGGGGCGCCGGACCCGTGTCCGTGAGGCCGGAGGCCCGGCGCGCCCTGCGGGTGCGCAGTACGGCGCGGACCGCGGACAGAGCGGCGCACGCGATCACCGCGGCCGTGAGGTCGGCGTCCGGCGTGTCCGGCGGCAGTCTGCGCTCGACCAGGACGGTGAGCCGTTCCTCGAAGTCGGAGAAGGCCTGGACGAGCCGGGTCGTGACGACGTTCTCGATGCCCTGGATCGGATGGCTGAGGGCGGTCAGGGTGGAGGCGGCGAACGGCTCGGCGGCCTCCAACAGGGCGTTGCACACCGCGTCCAGGGGCTCCTCGTCCGCCGGACGGCGAGCCAGGGCGTCCTCGACGTAGGCGAAGATCTCGACGCCGTCCGGCAGCAGCAGCGCCTCCTTGCTCTCGAAGTAGCGGAAGAAGGTGCGCACGGAGACGTTCGCGTATGCGGCGATGTCCGCGACGGTGGTGGCCTCGAAGCCGCGTTCCTTGAACAGGCGCGCGGCCCCTTCCAGCAGGCGGTGCCGCGTCTCCTCCTTCTTGCGCTCACGCAGTCCGGCGGGGGCAATCTCACTGGGCATGGTCCGAAGCCTCCCGTCCTGGTGTCACAGCTGTCAATTGACACACCTGCCGCACTCCGTGGCGGCACCCTTGTCGACCTCACGCCCGCTGCGCCCTGGAGCGCACTCTCAGAATCATCGCATCAGCAAATGTCACTGATGCCAATTGTCATTCGTGACACTTCCTCCTAGAGTCCGTGTCACTCGTGACACTTTTCCTAGGAGGCCTGGGTGGCCCGCCCTGCTCGCCCCACGCACCACTCCGCCGTAGCCCGCAGCAGACTCGGTCGCCTCGGCGGTTTCTGCGCCCGGCATCCGGCAGCGGTGATCACCGCCTGGCTGCTCGCTCTCGTCGCCGCCCTGGCAGGTCGGCATCTCGCCGCGCCCACCTTCAGCGACCAGGTCAGCCTGCCCGGCACCGCCTCCCACACCGGCGCGGATCTGCTTGCCGCCTCGATGCCCGAAGCGGGCAGGCCGGGCGGCAAGGTCGTGTTCCACACCGGCTCCGGCAGCGTGGCCGACCACCGGTCGGCACTGGAGCGGACCCTGGCCGAGCTGCGCGACCTGCCGCACGTCACCGCCGTCTCCGGGCCCGTCACCAGCGCCGACGGACGCACCGCGTACGCCGCGATCTCCTTCGACGAGCAGTTGAAGAACCTCGGCCACGACTACACCGGGCGACTGGACGAGGCGACCGGCCCCGCCCGGGCGGCGGGGCTCGGCGTCGCCTACGGCGGCGATCTGGACCAGGTGGTCCGTGCACCGGCCGACGACACACTGAGCGAGGGCGTAGGCGTCGTCACCGCCCTCGTCATCCTGCTGCTGGCCTTCGGCAGCGTCCTGGCCGCGCTGCTCCCGCTGATCACCGCACTGATCGGCGTCGGGGTCGGCCTCGGCATCGTGGGCATCGTCGCCGCGACCGTCTCCTTCGCGACCTCGGCCACCACCCTGGCCGGCATGATCGGCCTGGGTGTCGGCATCGACTACGCCCTCTTCCTGACGACACGCTTCCGCCAGGACCTCATCGACGGACGCGACCCCGCCGACGCCGCCGCCCGCACCGCGCACACCAGCGGACGCGCCGTCCTCGTCGCCGCTCTGACCGTGGCCGTCGCCATGCTCAGCCTCTACGCCTGCGGCCTGACCTTCATCGGCAAGATCGGCCTCGCGGCCACCCTCGCCGTCGTCGTCACCGCCGCTGCCGCCCTCACCCTCGTACCGGCGGCCCTGGGACTGGTCGGCAGGCGCATCGACCGGTTCCGCCTGCGCCGCCCGGTCGCCGAGGGCACGGCGGCCGGCGACGGCCGCAGCCGCTACGCGGACCTCGTCGCCCGGCGTCCCTGGACGTTCCTCGCCGTCGGCGTCGCCGTCCTCGGCGTCTGCTCCCTGCCCTTGCTGTCGATGCGCCTCGGCCACGTCGACGCCGGTGCCGACCGGCCGGGCAGCAGCACCCGAACCGCCTACGACTGGATCGCGGACGCCGACGGGCAGGGCTTCGGAGCAGGGGCGAACGGCCCGATCGTCACCGTGGTCGACGTGAGCGGCGCGAAGTCGTCCGTCGACCGGATCACGGGCGACGTGACCTCGGCCCTGAGAACCACCCACGGCGTGGCCGCCTTCACCCCCGTGAAGACGAGCGCCGACGGGAGGATCCTCGTCACCACCCTCACCCCGACCACCGGCCCGCAGGACGCCGCCACCGCCGACCTGCTCGCCGACCTCCGCGAGCGGACACTGCCCCGAGCCCTGCACGGCACGGGCGCCCACGCCTACCTCACCGGCACCGTGGCCGGCCAGGCCGACTTCCGGAACACGGTCGGCACACGGCTGCCCGTCGTCATCGGCATCGTCCTGGTCCTCGCCTTCCTGCTGCTCATGACCGTCTTCCGCAGCCTGGTGATCCCGCTCAAGGCCGTCCTGCTCAACCTGTGCACCACGGCAGCGTCCTACGGCGTACTCGTCGCGGTCTTCCAGTGGGGGTGGGGCGACTCACTGCTGGGGCTCTCGGAGCCGGTGCCCATCGAGTCGTACGTGCCGATGATGATGTTCGCGATCGTGTTCGGGCTGTCCATGGACTACGAGATCTTCCTGCTCTCCCGGATCGCCGAGGCCTGGCACCGCACCGGCGACAACCGGCTCGCCGTGGGAGAGGGACTGTCCGCGACGGCGCGCGTGATCTCCGCAGCCGCGTTCATCATGACCGCGGTGTTCCTGTCCTTCACCGCCTCACCGACCGTGGTCGTGAAGATGCTCGCCCTGGGGCTGGCGATCAGCGTGGTCGTCGACGCCACGGTGGTCCGCCTGATCCTGGTGCCGTCCGCCATGTTCCTCATCGGACGGGCGAACTGGTGGCTACCCCGCCGGCTCGACCGAGTCCTCCCGCACCTGCACGCCTGACCACCGGCACGCCGACCGATCCGGAGAAGTGACCCGTGAGACCGAACTCCCCCCGAAAGACCCGCCTCGTCCTGGCCGCCACCGCCGCGACCACGGTCCTGTTCACCGGCGCGACCGACCTCCTGGCCGAGCACCGCGCCGAGGAGCGGATCGTCACCCGGGCCACGCGCGGGCTGACGCCGGACGGCCCGGTGCACGCCGACCTCACCACCCCCCTCGCGGGCCTGCGCACCCTGGGAGGGGAGGTCGGAGACGTCGAGGTGAGCGCGGAAGGTGTACACCGTCAGCACGCAGTGCTGGACGTGAACGTCCGCCTCAAGGACGTGACGACCAACGGCGACAGCGCCGGGGGCACCGCAACCGCCACCGTGGGATACGACCAGGTGACCCGGCGCCTGGGTGCGTTGGGCGACGGCCTGAGGGCCGGAGGACAGGCCGGCGACCTGATCCTCACCGGGAGCGCCGGCCGCCTGGGCCTGCCGGTCACCGTGCGGGCGGCCCTGTCCACAACCGCGCACGCCCTCACCATCACGCCCAGAACCGTGAACGTCCTCGGCCGAAGCGTGGCCGTCGACGACCTCGCCGAACTGCCGGCCGCCTCCGCACTCCGCGACGAGCTCGCTCCCCGGACCGTGTCCGTCGGCGCACTGCCCCACGGCGTCGCACTCGCATCGGCGCACGCCGCCGGCGACGGCCTCGTCCTGGGCTTCTCCATCGCCGCCGGACCGACACCGAACGCGGGCGGGACAGCCGTCTGACCCGTCCGGGCGGCGGCCGCTCGCGGACGAACAACACCGAGGGCGTACGTGAGTCGGGCCCGGGCGGGCCCTTCCGGAGCGGAGGAAGCCGGGGCCGCCGTCTTCACGCCTTCTAGATCGGTTGGCCCCCGGGCACCATCCGGCTGGCCCCATGGATCCGGGCCCGGGGCGCGATCAGCATTGCGTCATGCGATACGCAAGTGCTTCCCGTTCATCCGGCTCATCCGGATTCTCAGGCTCCTCCGGCTCCGCCCGTTCATCCGGCTCCCCCCGCTCCGCCGGTTCCTCCGCCGTACCCGTGACGCGGCGACGACTGCTGGCCGGCGCGGGCGCCTTAGCCGCCCTGGGCGCCGCCTCGGCTCTGGGGCCGACTGCTCGCGCGTCCGCCGCGCCGAAGGCCCCCGCCGGGCCCGTGCGGCTCGAACTCCCCCGCCCCACCGGACCGTTCCCGCTCGGTGTCACCGAACTGCGTCTGGTGGACCGGACGCGTCGTGGCCCCTGGTGGGCGGGCGAGGCGGCCCGGGAGTTCCGGGAGCTCATGGTGAGCGTCTGGTACCCGGCCGACCGCGCCACGGCGAAGGACGGCCCCCGGGCGCCCTACATGCGTGCGGGCGCGGCCGCGGTCTTCGGGGCGGGCGCGGCAAAGATCCTCCGGATCGACGAGGGGGCCATCGACTGGGCCGGATTCGGTA
This sequence comes from Streptomyces sp. NPDC046881, assembly GCF_040645015.1. Lineage (NCBI taxonomy): Bacteria > Bacillati > Actinomycetota > Actinomycetes > Kitasatosporales > Streptomycetaceae > Streptomyces > Streptomyces sp. NPDC046881. The sequence continues at coordinate 132,445 of NZ_JBEYXJ010000001.1, forward strand.
CGCACGCCCGCGTCGGAGTGGCCGCGGTGGCCAGGGCCGGGCGGTTGCCCGTGGTGCTGTACTCGCCGGGCATGTACAACGAGCGCACGCTCGACACCACCGCCGTGGAGGAGTTGGCGAGCCACGGCTACGTGGTGGTCACCGTCGACCCCGTCCACGAGGCACACGCGGTCGAGTTCCCGGACGGCCGCGTCATCGAGCCGGCGCCCGGGCTCGGCACCATCGAGGCGGACGCCGACCGGTCCAGGGCTGCACTGGACGTCCGGGTTGTCGACATCCCGTTCGTCCTCGACCAGCTCGCCGTGCTCGCCCACGGCGGTAACCCCGACGCCGGGAAGCGGCCGCTGCCGCGCGGGCTCGGGGACGCCCTGGACCTCACGCGCACCGGCATGTTCGGGCATTCGCTCGGCGGGATGACGACCGCCGAGTCGATGCGCGTGGACCGCCGTATCCGCGCCGGGGTCAACCTCGACGGGCCGCTCGGCTACGACTGGACCGACCCCGAACTACTGCTGCCGGTCGCCCGCACCGGGCTCGACCGGCCGTTCCTGCAGATGGGCGCGTGGCTCGCGGTCCCGTCCGGCAGGCTGCCGCACACCCATGAGCACTCCCCGTCCTGGCGGGCGATGTGGCGGAACTCCACCGGCTGGAAGCGCGATCTGTGGACGGAGGCGGCCGAGCACAACTCGTTCACCGACTACCAGACGGTCCTCCCCGGCCTCGCCGAGCGGCTCACGCTGCCGGACGAACTGGCCTCCCGGATGATCGGTACCGTCGACCCGGCGCGGTTCACCGTGAGCCGGCGGGCCTACCTCACCGCCTTCTTCGATCAGCATCTGCGCGGCCGCCACCAGCCGCTGCTGGACGGCCCCTCACCGCTCCACCCGGACGTGCGGTTCATCGACTGAGGCTCCGGTGGCACAGTTGTTCGCCCTGACGTCATCGTCGTGCCGCCCGGACGCGGCCGGATGCAGTGTCCGGAAGCGGGGCGAGGCTGAGCGGACACCTGCTTCTCGCCTAGAGTCGGCTGTATGACGGAGGCACCGGCTCAGGACCGCGGCGCACGGTCCCGTGACGCGATTCTCGACAGCGCCGGCGCACTGATGTCGCGGTACGGCTACGCCGCCACGTCCATATCCATGATCTCCGCCGAGTGCGGTCTGCCGGCCAGCTCCCTCTACTGGCACTTCGGCAGCAAGGACGGGATCTACGTCGCGGTGCTGGAGCGGGCCCGGACCGCGCTGCTGGCGGCCCTGCCCCCGGCCGAGGTGTCGGGTGCCGACGTCGCGCAGCGCCTGGACGCCTTCCTCGCGGAGGTCGAGGACGCCTTCCAGCGCCATCCGCACGGTCTGAAGCTGCTGCTGGGGCTGGGCATGGTGCAGCAGGACGCCAGCGCGGCGGCGGTGGCGGAGGTGCACCACTACCGCGACGCGCTGGTGGCCTGGGCTCGGGATGCGCTGAGCGCCGTCTTCGGGCTGAGCGACCGACCGGAGGTCGCGGACGAACTGGCGCGCTTCACCCTCAGATTGACGAGCGGCACCGCCGTCGCGCGCTGGTTCGACACGAGCGCCGTCCTGGACACCAGGGCGTTGCACGTGGCCTTGCTGGCGCTCGCGGCTCACCACGACGTTCTGGTGGACTGAACCGCGGGGGAAGGCGCTCTGTCGCGTGACGTCACGGACCGGGAATGACGACCGGGTGGGCGCCGTCCCGGGATCTGGCAGTTCCTGAGTGCGTTCGGCACTCGGCCGGGCCGCCCCGTGCACGGTCAGCAGGATGACGAGCCCCGTCCCTGCCGTCCCCCGCACCGCCTTGTCCGGCTAGGGGTTCCAGAACGCGCAGTGGTGGTCGGTCGCGAAGCCAGTCGTGGTGACGACCCCGTCCGGCGCCAGCACCTGGATGCGGTCCGCTTCGGCCGTGTAGCGAGGCCAGGCGGGGGCACGGGGGCCGTTGGGATCGCCGGTGGCCGCGAACCGTGCCCAGTAGGCGGTCATCGTGTCGGACAGCCGCCGCTGGGCGGGTGTCAGGCGCAGGGAGTCCATGGGAAAGAGATAGGCCAGTTCCGAGGCGTGGAACGCGCCCTGCGGGGTGTGTGGTGCCGGGATGAACGGTGGCGCTTGGGGGTCGTGGAACTCGTAGGCGTAGACAGGCGCCCGGGTGCCGTACAGCCGGCTGTCGGCCCGTGCCGGGCAGGCGAACCGCTGGTCGGTGTTGACGGCGGAATAGGCCAGGTTCGGGGATGGATACGCCGAGGCCGGATACGTGTGCAGGACTGCCGCTGCCCGGCCGCCGTGCTGGAGCCCGATCAGGGCGGCGTACGAGGCGGAGGTCAGTGGTCCGCCGCCGAGCAGGTCCACGTAGAGCGCGGTGAAGTACCGGTACTCGTCGTGGGTGTTGCCGTTCAGCGTGGGCACGGCGTTCACCCGTCCCTCGGCCCATGCCGTGTGCGGAGCACGTGGGAGGACACGAGGCCCGGTGTTCGGGCCCCACAAGGAGGCGGTGCCGGTGCCGGTGCCGCGCAGGAGTTCGGTGGTGGTCAGGGCGCGCAGGCAGGTCGCCGCGGTCCTGGGTTCCGCGCAGCCGACCGAGGCTGCGAAATCGCCTCCCCTCTGCTCGGCCGCGGCGAGCGTGAGCGGTGTCAGACCGCCGTTCGAGGCGCAGCTCCCGCTCTGCTGAATCGCCCGCTGGAACAGCCCTGCGGCGGTCGGGGATGCGATGTGGGCGCAGGTGTCCGCCGATCCGGCGGACTGGCCGCCGAGGGTCACTCGGTCGTGGTCGCCGCCGAAGGCGCCGATGTTGTGCCGGACCCAGCGCAGCGCGGCCTGCTGGTCCATCAGGCCGTAGTCGCCGGAGGCGTGGTCCTCGCTCTCCGATGACAGGGCCGGGTGGGCGAGGAAGCCGAGGGCCCCCAGGCGGTAGTTGACGGTCACCACGACCATGCCGTGCGCGGTCAGCGCCGAGCCGTCGTAGTCGCTGCCGGCGCCGTAGGCGTTGCCGCCGCCGTGCAGCCACACCAGCACGGGGAGGGGCCGGCCGCCGGTGCGGGCGGGTGTCCACACATTGAGGTACAGGCAGTCCTCCGTCGTGCTGCCGGTGCGGTTGGACTCGCCGGGCAGGACGGGGCCGCCGTCGGGGAGCAGCGTCAGCGGCGGTTGGGCGCACGGGCGGGCCGGTGCGGTGGCGTCCCGCACGCCGGGCCATGGTTCGGCGGGCCGTGGGGGACGCCAGCGCAGGCCGCCCGTCGGCGGGGCGGCGAAGGGGACGCCCTGAAAGACCCGGGTGCCGTCGCGGTGCGCCGCGCCGCGCACCCAGCCGCGGTCCGTGCGCACGACCAGGGAGTCGTGGGAGGCATCGGCGCGGGCCGTGGACGGGGGGACGGCGAGGGAGGACAGCAGCAGGGCCAGAACCGCGATCACGGCGCCGGCCAGCGTGGTGCGCAGGCTCGGGGACCTCGTCGCAACTCCTGGTGCCGGTGCGAGCGGTGCGGTCATGACGTGTGCTCGTAGGCGCCGATGTCGCAGGCGGGGCCCTGGGGGCGGTCGACACCGCGCTGATCGGTGGCCGGGCAGTCGGCCGCCGCGTCGAGGGCGGGGCTTCCCGGCAGCAGCGCGGCGGTGTCCGTGGGGCCGCCGTTGTCGGCGAGCGGGCCGATCAGCGGCGTACGGCTGGGCAGGTCGCCCGCGGCGGTGAGCCGGCAACTTCCGTCACCGTCGATGTTGTGCCCCTCCGAGGCGATGGTGGCGAAGGCCTTCTTGCAGTCGGCGGCCTTGCCGTCGACGGTGTTGTCGGCGACGACGGAGTTGCGCAGGGTCAGTCGCCCCAGGGGCAGATCGAGGACGTCGGGGAGCGGGAAGGGCAGGCTGTCGAGGTAGGCCGGGGCGATGTTGATGCCGCCTCCGCCGTCACTGGAACTGTTGCCGGAAATCGTCGAGTTGAGGATCTCCACGGGCCCCCGGCCACGGATGTCGATCCCGCCGCCGTAGCCGGCGAGGCTGCCGGGGCGGTCGCCCGGGTTCGTCACACGGTTGTCGGCGACCGTCGAGTTGGTCACGGTGCCGGTGTCGTCGAACCTGATGCCCCCGGCCTCTCCCGCGGCGTTCCCGCTGACGGTGCTGTCGATCAGGTCCAGGTGCGAGCCGGGGATGTTGAAGATGCCGCCGCCGTAGCCCGCGGAGTTCCCGGTCACGGCGACCCGTCGGAGGGTCATGTGGTGCCCGTTGGCGATACCGCCGCCACCGGTGTCGGTGATGGGCAGTTCGCGCTCCTTGGCCGTTCCCCCTGTGATCGTCAGATCGGACAGCCGGGTGTCCGCCTGCATGCGGAAGGCGCGGTCCAGGTGGTTGGCGTCGATGACGGTGGTCCGCGCGCCGGAACCGCGGATCGTGGTGGGCACGGCGACGTTCAGGTCACCCGTGGTCGGGTCGGGGTGGTCCCCGAGGATCAGGCGGGGGTCGGGCGGGATGGTCAGCCGGTAGTGGCCCGGAGGCAGGACGATGGTGCTGCCCTGGCGGGCGTTGGCGGCCATCACCGCGGCGCGCAGGCTGCAGGCGCCAGACGCGGTGCGGCACAGGCCGTCCGACGGATCGGCGTCGACTGCGTCGGACGTGGTGTCCACGGTGAACTCCGTGGGTCCGTCGGCTTCGGGCGCGGCAGCACTGGCTGTGGGTGCGGCGAGTACTCCGGCCGTCGCGAGGACGACGGCGAGTGCCGCTGGGCTGGTTCGCAGGTTCATCAGATGAACTCCTCTCGGCGAGGAAAGGGGGAACTCGGCTGATGCGAGGACATGCTCCCGATGCAGATGCGGCTCGGGCGACGAACGCGGGCGGGTGCCTTCCGTGTGGCGCTCGGGCGCAGAGGTGGGCCGAGGAGGGCAGTGTGCGTCTTGTGAACGGCGTATGAGCCGTCCGCGCTCTGTAGGGAGCGTTCCATTCACGGAGTTGGGTGTCTACTGACAGGTAGGGGAATGACCGGATAGAGACGGGGTCCGTGGAGGGGACGGCGCCCGCTTGAGCCCTGAGGAAGCTGGGCGAACCCGAAACTCGGCAGCGACCGGGCGGACATCCCGGCGGCCCCTCCCAACCCTCCATACCTACTGGTCAGTACGCTCGCGTCATCCTCGACAACACCGGTGCTCTCCGCCGCCCCACCGCGGCGAACCGGCCGTCGACTCGTTCCCGCACGCCCACGGGCCAGGTCTGCGGTCCCATGAGCGGGGCAACGCCCAACGCGGCCTTCCAGCCAGACTCCGCCGGCGTCACCCGTGTAGCCGTACGCGAACAGATAGGAGCTGACTGCGAGTTGAAGGTGGGTTGTTCGGCGGCGTTTCCGTGCTCCTCGAGTCTGCGGGAGGGGACGCCTTCAAGGCGGATGCGTCGGATGCTCGCCTGGGCAGCAAACGCTGGTCGTGGAACGCGCCCGTGAACCGTAGAGGCCGTTCAGTGCACGCGTTCACCGCACTCTGCCGGGAACAGGACGGCGCCGGGCGGCAGTTCGCCCGGACGCCGTCCCGTCACCCGCAGGCACGCTTCAAGGGAGCCGTCCACGGGTGGGTATTCGAGGCCGACCTCGTCCAGCACGGTGATCTCACCGCCGACGTGCAGTTCCACCGCGTGCACGCCGTCCGGGAAAGAGCCGGACAGAGCCCCGAAGGCTGCCGTGTCATCGCTGTCGGCGACGCACTCTCGGATCTCGAAGCGCCAGTGCTCGGCCGCATCGGCAAGCAGTGACCTGCCCCGCTTGCCCAGTCCAGCGAGGAAAGCCGTGCGAGCGCGCAGCTCGTGGGCGATGGCGCAGCAGACCGGGACTGCTGTGCCGTAGGACGTCGTCACCCGGCTGTACTCGCCGTGCGGATAGGACGACAAGGCCTCGTCGACCAGCCCCAACGCGGTACCCCGCGCCGCCGGGTGGCCCCGCTGAGCGATGTCCAGGAGCAGAGGGGTGGCGACCGCGGCCGCCGGAAACACCGCGGCACTGTGGCCATGGACGATTCCGCCGCCGCCGAGCAGCGAGCGGGCCTCCGCCGCCTCCACCAGGTTCGCCGCAGCCGCGAGCGCGCGCAGACCGCGGGCGGCACGAGCCGGCTCATACCAGTCGGGATGGCCCGGTATGGCACCCCAGTCCACCGCGTCGATCGCATCCAACACGATGGCATCCTCGCACCTGGCTGCTACCTGCCGCCCAGGACCCGATGACGCTCGTGCGGTCAGCGTCGGAGGGGCTGCAGGAAGTGTTCGAGAGCGCTCGCTACGGCGCCGGGGGCTTCGGCTGGGACCAGGTGGCCGGCGGCGGGGAGGGTGACCAGGGTTGCGTGCGGGATGTGCGGCAGGAGGCACTCGCGCAGGACGCGCGGCGGTTCCACCACGTCGTTCTGCGCAGCCAGCACGGTCACCGGGACCGCGATGCCGCGCACGGCGCGGGTGATGTCCTGCGCGATGCCGCGCAGTGGCCACTCCTGCCGGGCCGCGGGTCCTGCGGCGAGGCTGTCGCGTACCACGGTGGCCCGTACCGTCTCGGCCAGCGGTGTGCCGGTCAGGACGTGGTCGAGGGCGTGCCGCACCGTCTCGGGCGAGTCGTACGCGTGGGACAGTCCCTGCCGGTACTCCTCGGTGACCGTGGCCGGCGGCTCCGGCGGTGCGGGCGCGACGAGCACCATGCCGTCCAGGCCGGCCGGCCTGCGGGCGGCGACGAGCTGGCTCACCTTGCCGCCCATCGAGTGGCCGACGAGGACGTACGGCCCCGGCAGGCACGCCTCGACCACGCACGCGAGGTCGTCGGCGAGTTGGTCGAGGTGGTAGGGGCCGGGCAGCGCCCGTGAGGTGCCCCAGCCGCGTTGATCGAAGCGGACTGTCGCCTGCTCGGGCGGCAGATGGCCGATCACGTCGTTCCAGGTGTCGGCGGAGCCACCCCAGTAGTGGACGAAGACCAGCGCCGGTCCGGTGCGGCCGCCGACCCGTACCTCCAGGGCCCCGCCCGCCACCGGCACCATCCTTGTCGTTTCCATCATCGCTCCACCTTCCACTCGGCTGCGGGAGGCGATCGGCTCGTGCAGCCGCCGCCTCGGACGGGGCAGCTGGTCTCCCGTTCACGTGCATACTCGACGCTACGGAAGACGCGGTCCGCTCCCTGATGGAAAGGAGCACGGTAGTTGTGGAAAACGGACACCATGCTGTGCGGCAACTGCGCTACTGGCCGGCGGTCGGCTCGCCCCACGGTGTGGAGGTCCTCGACTTCGCCGCACTGCGTTCCATGGACACCCAGCGCCGTCGTGTACTCCCCCAGCGCCCCGACTTCCACGTCCTCGCCCTGACCGCCGCCGGCGTCGGCACCATCGAAGCGGACTTCCTCGCCTACCGGCTGGCGGAAGGCAGCGTCGTGTGGATCCGGCCCGGCATGGTGCACCGCTGGAGCGACATCGACGCCTGCGAAGGCCCGTTGATCCTCTTCCGGCCCGGTTTTCTCCCCGGCTTCACCACGGCGGAGGCCACCGCCCCGGCGTGCTGGCAGTTGGACCAGCAGCGTCTGGAACTCGCCCTGCTCGCAGCCGAACACCTCGGCCGCGAGCACGACTCGGCAGCGCGCAGCCCGCACGTGGCATCCCCCGCGCTGCTCTCCCATCTGCTGGCGGCACTGCTCCTGCGCGCCCTTCCCGATGCACCCGCCCGAACCGACCCGGCCCCGGCCGGCAACCGCTCCGCGGACGTGTTCCGCGCCTACCGAGCCGCCGTCGAGGAGCATTTCACCGACTGGCACCACGTGGCCGACTACGCGCGGGCACTCGGCTACGACGTGCGCACCCTCACCCGGGCGACCCGCGCCGCCACCGGCACGGGCGCCAAGGCCTTCCTCGACCAGCGCATCCTGTTGGAAGCCAGGAGACTCCTCGCCCACACCGACCTGCCGGTCGCCGGTTGCGCCCGACGCCTCGGATTCCGGGACGTCGGCAACTTCACCACGTTCTTCCGGCGTCAGGCAGCCATGCCCCCAGCCGCTTGGCGCACCGCCTACGGCGCAGCCGGCACCCGTGACGCCTGATGTCACCGCGGCTGGTCCGCCACTCGGCTCCGGCGGCGGAGAGGCTCTGACGACGTACGGTGACGAGGCCGTCTGCAGAGGCGGATCAGCTCGTGGCTGTGACCGGCACGCGACCACGTCTCAAGCCCACACCGCCCTCACCACGGCGTGACCTGCTGCAGCCGCCCGCCCGTAGAACCCTGCGAGGCGCCTGTGACAGTCGAGGAACTCCTGCCTGGTCCGCGCCTCGTGTCCCCGGGACCAGACGAGCTTCGCTCCGGCGACGTTCCACAGCTCGTCGAAAGAGACATTCGCGAGGAAATCCGCGGCCTCTAACACACCGGACGGCTCCAGGAGCCCCAGGGGCGGGTTGGAGGGGTCGGCGTCAGTGCCGTGTGCCACGGGGCGGCCGCCGTATATCGGCAGCTCCCAGGGTTTGGCGGCGTCTGCATCGAGGACATCGGCAGCGGCGTAGAGGTCGTTGACGGCACCCCAGACCTTCTCGATCGAGACGGCGATGCCCGCTGCGTACTCGGCAGGCTGGTTCTCCCACGCCTCCCCCATGAACGCCGCAAGCCAGGTGTGGTCGTCCCGGATCTCGGATTCCGCGACGGCGCGCATGTGCATGTGGATGCTCACAACGACGAGTCCTCGAGTTCGGCGGCCCGCCTGCCGGGCCGAACGGACAGAACTTACTCGACGGCCCTGACACGGGATCGGAGGCCGGGGCGGCCGTGGAGCCTGCCGCTGGAGACCGGTTCTGTTTGTGGCCACGTGCTGGCGGGCGCCTCAGCCGCCCCTCCCTGCTAAAATCCAAGCCAGCAGGAGAGCCTTCTCGGCGCGGATTCCGATCCGCCGGGGAGGCTTTTCTCGTGCCCGGGGCCTTGCCCCGGTGCTGGTGGGCCCGTTGTGAGGCGGTCGCCCTGCCGTGCGGGTCATCCGCCGCGCCCACCCGTCGGTTCCTGGTTCCCAGCCCCCAAGAGGAGAGCCCTGTCATGAGCCCACAGACGAGCACCACCGCAGCAGCCGCCGGAACTTGGCGACTCGGTGACCTGACCGTCAACCGCGTCGGGTTCGGTGCGATGCGCCTGACGGGTACCGCGCCCTTCGACCGCGGAGTGCCGCGGGACCGTGAGCAGTCGGTCGGCGTGCTCCGGCGGGCGGTCGAGCTCGGTGTGAACCACATCGACACCGCCGCGTTCTACTTCTCCGCAAGGTGCTCCGCCAACGAGCTGATCAAGCGGGCGCTGGCGCCGTACCCGGAGGACTTGGTCATCGCCACGAAGGTCTGGCCGGACCGTGATCCTTCGGGCGCGTGGTGGTGGGCCACTCCGGAGCAGTTGCGCGGCCAGGTCGAGGAGAACCTCCGCCAACTCGGCCGCGACCACCTGGACGTGGTGAACCTGCGCGTGCCACCGAGCCGACGGAACGGATCGATCGGCGAGCACTTCGGGGCCTTGGCGGAGCTGCGCGACGCCGGGCTGATCCGTCACCTCGGCATCTCCAACGTCACGTCCGAGCAATTGGCCGAGGTCCGAGCCGTCGCCCCGGTCGTCTGCGTGCAGAACGCGTACGGGATCGGTGCGGCGAGCGAGGACCGGGCGCTCCTGCGACTCTGCGGCGAACTCGGCCTCGCCTACGTTCCGTTCTTCGCCATCGCCGGCCGCGGCCGTGAGGCCGGTCCGGTTCCCGGTGACAGCGAGGAGGTGTGCGCCGTCGCCCGCGCGCACGGTGTGTCCCTCGCGCAGGTCCGGCTGGCCTGGACCCTGCAGCAGGGGCCGCACGTGCTGGCCATCCCCGGGACCGGTGATCCGGGGCACCTCGAACAGAACGTGGCGGCCGGCGCGCTGCGGCTCTCGAAGGAGGAGATGGCACGCCTCGCCTCACTGCGGCCGGCCGAGGCATAGCGGGCCGTGCCCCGTCGCAAGCCGCTCCCCCAACTACGGCTCGGGAGTGGGAGATCTGCCGCTCGCTCCCGTCGCGGAGTCCCTCGACCGAGCATGACCGGGACCCGAATCCCGCCACCGACCTGGCACAAGGTTCTGACGTGAGTCAGCCCGGCAGTTGCTGGTCGAGCTGCGTCACCTCTTCCGCGCTCAGCGTGAGTTGCGCGGCCTGGGCCGAGTCGGTGATGGAGGCCGGGCGGCTGGCTCCCGGTACCGGGATGACGGCTGGGGAGCGGGTGAGCAGCCAGGCTACTGTTGATCGATGTGCAGCGGCTTCGCGTCCTTCGGGCGGTGGCGGACCACGGGAGCTTCAGCAAGGCGGCAGCGGCTCTCCGCCTCACCCCGTCCGCCGTCTCCCAGCACGTAGCGGTGCTGGAACGCAGTCTCGGTGCCCAGGTGGTGGCGCGCAGCACGCGCGGGGTCACGCTCACTGCGGCCGGCCAGATCATGGTCGGAGCCGCCGAGTCCGTCGCGGCGGAACTGGAACAGGCAAGGCAGCAGGTCGAACAGCTCAGCACGGGCCTGGTACAGCTCACCGTGGCCACCTTCACCAGCGGCGGCCGGCATCTGCTGCCGGGCGCGATCGCGCGGTTCATGGCGACGCGTCCTCGCGCTGTGCTCCATGTCAGGGAGGGCGAACCCGAGCACTCACTGCCCCTGGTTCGCCAAGGCGCTGTCGACCTCGCTCTCGCCTACCACTTCGACGGCCCGCTGCCCATGGGGTCCGGCCCGAGTTCCAGCCTGGAGTGGATCGCTCTCCTGGAAGATCCTCTGCACGCGGTCCTCCCGGAGGGGCATCGACTCGCCGACCGGGAGTCGCTCGCCCTCGCGGAGCTGGCAGCCGAGCCCTGGGTACTCGGATGCCTCAAGACCGAGGCGTACTTGCGCCGCTACGCCGAGCGTGCAGGCTTTGAACCGGACGTGCGCGGCACCACCACCGACTACTTCTTCGCCCGTTCGCTCGTCGCCGCGGGCATAGGGGTCTCGCTCATCCCTTCCATCGCGCTCATCCCGGCGGTTCCGGGAGTGCACACCGTCCCGGTCGAGCCACCGACTCCGAGTCGGCACATCGGCGTCGCCACGATCCGGGGTCGTCGCCACCAGCCACACGTCACGTCGTTCATCCACGCCCTTCGCGAGCAGGTGTTGGAGCACTGACGGGCTCGCGCATGGTGGGCAGTGAGGCGTCCGGGGTTTTGGTGTGGCTCCGTTCTGCACGTGCTTCAGGGCCGACCGTCGATCCTTCGGATTCCCTCCGCGGTCGTACGACGCTTCGCCGCCCGAGGCCACTTCTGGGGCGGTTCCTCGGCATCCGACCGGTAGGCCGCGAGCAGCAGCGGCCGGTAGGTGGATTCACTCACCTTGCTCTTCCTGCGCAGGATCAGGGACTTTCTGTCGACTCCCGTGCTGAAGCTGAACATCACGGGCCCGTCGTCCCGGTGCTGGAAGACACCGCCCTGGTTCTTGAAGAAGTGCACGCCCAGCGTCTTCTCCGGCAGGAGTTTCCGCGCGTAGTAGTCGACACGGTGGCTGTTGACGACGGGATCGGAGCCCTCGGCCAGGTGGACGAGGCACAGGGGATCCTCCACCACCGCAAGGAGCTTGCACAGCTCTCTCTTCGCCTGCGCGTGCCCGCTTCCCTTGTCGTCGTACGGGGGCAGGACCACGGTGAGCCGCTCCAGGCACTGGAGTTCCACGATCTTGCGGACCTCCCACCACGTGGACGTGCGGATCTCCTGGTGCGGCGGCAGGATCAGGACGATCGAGTGTGCGGCCTCGATGAGCCGGGCGACCGGTTCCTTCCACGCGGTGTGCTCGGCCCGCATGTAGACGAGGCCGCCGGGAGCCAGGGCGAGGCCGGGGTCGACCACCGCGTACGCCTGGGACGCGAAGGTGTCGGACCAGGCTCTGGAGACCACCTGCTCCATGGTCGAAGTGACCTTCATCCCACCCAGGGCCAGGGACCGCCGTCCCCTGCCGCTGCGCACGATGATGTGCCCGGCGGACCCGAACGGGCGCAGGATCAGGCAGAACCGCGCGCCGGACGCGACCAGCTCCGGTACGACGTCACCGATCTCCTTGATGCGGACGCGCAGGGTGAAGCGCACCAGCCACACCATCCTGAGCACGCCGACCGTGAAGAGCGTCAACACCAGTAACGGCAGGACGACGGGGCCGCCGTCGGCGACCAGCACACCGATGAACAGCAGCAGCGCGAAGTTGAAGAGCCCGAAGCAGCCGATGTTGCGCCACAGCCGCAGGGCGACGGCCCACGTTCCCGTTTCCCCCTGGAGATTGCGTGGCTTCGTTCCGGACATGGGGCCATCCCCTCCCCCGACGGGACGTGACGACCGCACCGGATGCCGCCCGGCGAGGTCCCGTTCGACACTACCCACCACGCGGTCACCAGCGCCGTGGAACGCCGATTGTGGCACCGGACGCGGTAGGAAAAAACGGGTGCGGCTCCGCCGATGCTCGTAGACTCGTGGCGTGGCATTCATGAGCACCCCGCACTGCTGCTTCCTGTGATCGGAAGGGCGTTGAGGGCGATGTCGGACGGCGTCGCCCTCCTTGGTGAGCCTGCTGCGTGAACCGCGTTGCCGACGCTGCCCGTTCCTTCCTGAGGCAGTGACGCCCTGACCGCGCGTGCAGGCACGGTCTCTTCCCTTCACCCCTCGCCAGGAGTGCCTTGTGCCTGTGTCACTTCCCCCTGCCCTCGAACTGTCCCTCGATCTGCTGCGCTGCCCGACGTGCCGCACGCACCGCCTGCGTCCCGACCTCGGCGCACTGCGCTGCCCGGCGGGTCACACCTTCGACATCGCCCGCCACGGCTACGCCGGCCTGCTGACGGGCAACCGCGCCACCAGCGGCGACGACGCGGCCATGGTCCGGGCGCGGGACCGGTTCCTGTCCACCGGCGCCTACGCGCCCATCCGCCGCGTCGGTGCCCGCCTGGCGGCCGGCACCGTGTCCGAGCGGGCCGCGGTCGTGGACGCGGGATGCGGCACCGGCTACTACCTGGCCGGCGTGCTCGACCAGCTGCCCGGCGCCCGCGGGCTGGGTCTGGACACTTCGGCGCGCGCGCTGCGCTCGGCAGCCCGTGCCCACGACCGAGCCGCCGCGGTGGCCTGGGACGTCTACCGTCCGTTCCCCTTGGCCGACGGGGTGGCCGATGTCGTGCTGGACGTGTTCGCACCGCGCAACCCGGCCGAGTTCCACCGCGTGCTGCGCCCGTCCGGCCGGCTGATCGTGGTACGTCCCACCGACCGGCACCTGGCCGAGCTGCGCGGCCGCGTGCCTGCGATGGTCACGATCGACCCGGCCAAGGAGCAGCGCCTGCACCGGGCACTGAACCCCTTCTTCGAGGCCGTCGTCACCGAACGGATCGAGTACTCCGCGACCCTGTCCAGGCAGGATGCCCTGGACCTGGTGGCGATGACGCCCAGCGCGCGTCACATAGGCCGTGCGGGCCTGGATGACGACGGTCTTCTGCCCGCTCAGGTCACCGTCTCCGTGCTGGCCACCGCCTACCGGTCTCGGTGACCACGAGCAGGCACACGCGCCTGCCGGCCGACGAGCGGTGGGCACGCCCGGCGCCCTGCCTTCCCCACCACACCGGGTGGGCAGGGCGGCCGTTCACCGGCCACAGTGCCGGTACGGACCGTCGCGGTATCGGAGGCTCCGGGGCCCGTGGTCAGCCGGTCCGACGGGCTCCGTCCGGCCACACCACGTCCACGGGCATTCCCTGCGCCCGTGCCCGGAGCACCACGTCCGCCGTGCCTCCGCCCTTTCCGCTGGGCGGCTCCCCGTTCCAGACGGCCACGAGCCGATCGGCGTGTTCCAGGAGGGCGGCGTTGGCGGCGTCGTAGGCAGCACGGTCCGCCGTCTCGTGCGGCATCACCAGGACCTCGTCGGCGGCTTCGACGAGCTGGTCGAAGAGGGGCGCGTGATGGGGGGCGACCACGGTGCGGCGGTAGTCGCGGGAGGGGATGATGGCGATCAGCCGTCCGCCGTTGGCCAGTACGGACTGGGCGAACACCGAGTCGGAACCCTCGGCGATGCACGAGACGCCGACGAGTGCGCTGTCGCGGGCGTACCGCCGGAGCAGCCCGTCGAGAGCGGTGCGGATCGCGGGGACGCCGTCCGCGGCCAGATCCATGTGCCCGGTCACCGCGATGGTTGTCATGGACCGTCCCCTTCATCTCGACAGGGTGATCCTATCCACCGCGGGCCCTGGCACCGCGCTTGCCGCTGGGCGGTGGGCTCACCTCGTCACCACGGCCCCGAAGGCCACGAGGTACGACAGCGCGAAGACGACCGGCACCCACTGCTCCACGTGCGTCAGCGGCATGTACGTGCGCCAGTCGCGGCCCTCGCCGAGCGCGCCCCACTCCGCCCGCGAGTACGCGTAGGCAGGGAGCTTCGCCTCGAAGGCACCGATCACCGCGTACTTGGCCGCGTTGAGCTGCCGGTAGGAACGCACGATCACATACCAGGCCATGCATTGGGCGAGGACGATCAGCAGCCCTGCCACCAGCACCCATGCGGAGGAGCGCGGCCAGCCCGCGCCGGACCCGGCGGCGAGGGCGCCGACGACCGCGGTGTTGAGCGTCAGGAAGAAGGTGTTGGTGAGATTGCGCCGGGAACTGACCCGGTCGGCCATCTCGACGCACAGCTTGTACTGCTCCAGTATCGCCGCCTGGTATGTGGCTGTGCCCTCGGAGAAGTCCGTCGGGCTGACGCCCTCGTTCCAGAGCCTGTCGTCGATGCCGGCCATGCGTTCATGATGGCCGAACACCCTTTGCGGCCGGATCGATTCCGCCAAACCGCCTCCCCTCAGACCCGGTGACCCCGTTGGCCGGGTGACGACTCTTCCGGGTGGTCCCAGGGCTCCCACGGCGGAAGCCGTTCGAGCACCGGGCCCAGTTTCCTCCTCACCGATCCCAGCACCCGGTCGCGGTGCCTGGTTCCTCCCCAGACCTTGTCGCTCCCGAAGAAGACGAAGTGCGGGCTGCCGCGGTCGTCGAAGTAGACCGCACCTTTCAGCGAGAGGTTGTCGGTCGGCTCACCTTCCGGATAGGGCGGCAGCGACGGAGGTGGCCAGGAGGCACGGACGCCATCTCCCGCGGGGCTTGCGGCCGCCTCGGCCAGGGCCGTGCCGGCAGCGGCGCGGAACCGCTCGTAGGTCTCCCGGTCGGGGACGAGCAGTACGAGACGCCGTGCGGGCAACAGCCGCACCGCCTGCGAGAACTCCCACTGCAGTCCGGCACCGGGGCCGACCGCGATGACCACCAGTCGGGCCCGGAGCATCAGGTCGCGCACCGTGTCCTGCCAGTCGTGGATCGGCAGGTACAACCGCCGGGCTCCCACCAGGGGGAGCCTCTCTCCGGGGCGACCCACGGCCACCATCGGTGCCACGGGCTCGAGCGCCTCGGCGAGTTGCTCTTCCTCCGTGAGGCCGGACAGACGGAAGTCCGGCAGCACGGCCCCCGGTCCGGGAGCCCGGTGCTCGGTCTGCTCCAGCATGGTGCGTGGAAGGTCGTCCTCGAAGGACCTCAAGTAGAGGGAGTAGGAACCGCTTTGCAGGTCCTGGGGCGAGTGGATGACCTCGGACAGGTGCTGCCGCCCGAGCACGGCGAGTTGCCGGGCACCGGACAGCAGTGTGTACCCGGACACCGAGGCCAGGGGGATCAGGAGGTCGAAATCCCACCAGGGCACCGAGAGGTCGTCCCGCCAGCTCCTGTTGATCGCGTTGAAGGCGGCGATCGCCAGGAACAGCCGCACGGGGACGAACGCCTTCCCGGTGGGGGGTCTGCGTAGAACGACCGCCCGGTAGCCGACGACCAGGACTGCTCCCGCGGCGACCGCGCCGGCCAGGGCCGCCGCCAGGTACCACCACTCCCGGTGTGCGTCGGTGAGTAAGGCTCCTTCCGGCAGCCTTGTCACCTGCCAGTGGTCTACGGCCACGAGTGCCAGGGCGGCGCCGACGGCACCGGTCGGCCACGCGCTGATGGTGAGGAACCTGCCCCAGGCGGCCGATTGCCGGAGCGCCGCGGGAAGTGCCGCGCGGGCCGATGCCTCGGGTGAGCTTGCTGCCTGTGCCGTACGGCCGCTGCCGCAGCCCTGGGCTTTCGCGCTGTCCGCGTCGTCCGTGTTCTGCTTCGACATACTGCCGCCCCCCGTCCCGGGCGATGGTCGATCGGGCCGGCCGGCCACTGCCCGCTCATGCGTCAGGATGCCAGACGGGGCGTCAAGTCAGCGTGGCGATTGTGTCGTTGTCCGGCTCCTTCCTGGCCCCGACCGGTCAGGCGGCACGGAACCAGCCCGTCGGCCAGCGGTCGCGCTCAGTGCTGAACTGCGAGTCCGGGGCGGTGGCGGCGCATCGCCTCCAGGACCGCCTCAGGTGGCACCGACAAGGTGTTCGTAGGCATGGTGGCCGGACCATAGCCGAGTCGTGCGTTCATGGACGCGGTGCCGCGGACGAGCTTGGGTGCCCGAGCCAGGTAGGCGTCCGGATCGTGCAGCACCAGCTCGATGAACCGCTGCGAGGTGTTGCGTACCCGCTGCTCGCGCATGCGCACGGCGGCTATCTCGGCCCAGCCGAACCGGCCCAGCGTCACATGGTCCACTCCCGCGTCGTTCAGCAACAACTCCGGCCGGTCGCGGATCAGGCGCTGCGTGATCATCACGGCGCAGGACCCGAAGAAGGGCACGGCCAGCGCTCCCGCCACGGTCATCTTCACGGAGCTGTGGGCGACCAGGAAAACAAGGCCAAGAGCGACGAACGATGACGCGCTTCTTACCGCAACGCGTGGTCGCCGTCCAAAGGTCGGTGCGGGACGAGCCGACAGTGTGCCTCAGCCGGCGGAGGCGGCCTCGGCGCCGTTTCGCACGGTCCGCTCCTCCGCATCCGCCAGCCAGAAGAAGACCGGCGGCAGGCCGAGCTCGATCACCGCCAGCGCGACCTGGAACGACTGTGGCCAACCGTGCACGGCGAGCGAGAGCAGCCGGCCCACGCCACCCAGCAGGAATACGCCGGCCAGCCACCGCACCTCCCGAGCCGGGATCGGACGCTGCTGCGCGGCCCAGAGCCACGCCAGCCCGTAGCCGACGAAGCAGGCCCCCATGAACCGGCCCCAGCTGTCGATCGTGGTACCGGCGGAACCGGCTCCTGGGATCGCCGCGTTGCCGAGTGCCACGTGGAACAGGCCGATCGCCACGCAAGCCCAGCCCATCAGCTGCGTGAGTACGCGCAGAGCCCTGGCCATGGTTCCCCCAAGCCGTCATGCGGAGCTTACTTGACATGTGTCTACTAGCTTGGTGCCCTAGTAGACGCATGTCAACTAGACTTCGCGTGTGCCTCCTCGCCAGCGCCTCTCCCCCGCCGATCGCCGCGCACAGCTCCTCGCCGTCGGCGCACGGCTCTTCGCCACGCACCCTTACGCCGACGTACTGATGGAGGACGTCGCGGAAGCGGCCGGCGTCTCCCGGGCCCTGCTCTACCGTCACTTCCCCAGCAAGCAGGCCCTCTTCGCGGCCGTTTACCAGCAGGCGGCGGACCAGCTGCTCGCCGAGACCCGGTTCGACCCCGCCGACTCCCTGGTGGAACAGCTCATCCAGGGTTTGGACGTGCACCTCGACTACTTCGTCGCGAACCGCAACGCCGTCCTCGCCGCCAACCGGGTCCTCGCGGGTGACCCGGTGATCCAGACGATCATGACGAACGAGCTGGACGCGCTCCGGGCCCGCCTGCTGGCCGTACTCCCCCTGGCCGACGAGAGCGCCCGCGAGGCCGTGTCAGGCGTCCTGAAGAGCTGGCTGGTCTTCGTCCAGGTCCTGTGCGTCGACTGGCTCACCCACGAGACCTGCACCCGCACCCAGTTGCGTGACGTCTGTATCGGCGCGGTGCTCGGTGCCCTCCGGCCGCTGCTCACGGAGGACCCCGCCCCCGACTGGCCTCGGCAGGGGTCGGGTGCGGGTGCCTCCGACGCCCGAGTCGGCGATCGCACTCAGAAGTCCAGCGGGCCATAACTCACGAAGAAATGCCCTGAGGCGTAGCTCATGGGGTACCCCAACTGGACATCCGTGAGCATGCGCAGGATGAACTCACCGGCTCCGCAATCGAAGTGCTGCTCGTCGCCGCCGTCGGACTGCGTGACCACGGTCCACTCGTCGGGTTCGGTCGCGCCCGTCGACCACATGAGTCCGAGCTCGTATTCCGACCAGCCCCAGGGCAGGCGTCCGCCGGAAACCAGGTCGGGGCCGTATCCCTTCCACGGGTTGCGGCCGGCGCCCGGGCCGCCGGGTACGGCAAGCTCGACGTACTCGTCAAAGCTGCCCGCGCCGAACAGGTCGACGATCTCCTTGTAGTCGCCGGGGAGCCGTGTGCCGAGCTCGGCCTCGATGCTGAGCCAGTCGACGCGAGGCCCGGGTATCGGCTCCCAGCCTGTGACGATGCGCAGCCTCTCGGCCCAGGACGCGTCCTCCGGGAAGCCTGCGGACGCGGGGTCCTCGCGGTGGGCGATCACGGCGACCGCCCGGGGGCCATGCGGGGTGGCAACCAGCCCGCACCCGAGCCAGCGGTTCCGGTAACCCCAGCCCCGCATCTCCAACAGCTCCGCCGCCCCGAAAGGTTCGACCAGCGGCAGTCCGGTGCGTTCGGTCAGCGACGGATCGACGAACCCGCCCATCGCCAGGTTCCGGTGTCGTCCCGCCCACGCACCGAAACCTGCGACAAGTTCATGCAGGTCCGCACCCTGCGGGGCCTCCATGACGACGGGATGACCCCGCTCAGGGGGATTCCCCTGGATGACACGCCAGACAGCCTCGACGAACGCACTGGTTTCCATGGCCGTAAGTCAAGCCCATGCCACTGACATCGGCGGCCATCCGGTGGTCCCGCTTCAGAGGCGTGGCGGCCTGACGGGGGGCTGCGACGCCGGAAAATGCGCCGTGATGTCGCCGGTTCGAGCCGCTCGGACAACTCCCGTACAACTTAAAGAAGGTTGGTTATTTAATTGACCATTAGGATAGGCGTTCTTTACCGAATCCTTTGATTTATGGTGTCGGTCACGAACGGGGTGGCCATTTCTACACCCCGACGACGTGTGACGCAAGTCACTCCGTCGAAGTGGCAAGGTGAGGGAAGCCGCGCGGTTGAGCTGCAAGGGTCGTTTTTCAAGGTGACCGGAGTCGGACGGGCAGAGTGCCGCCGCAAGAGGGCTCAATGTCTTGTTGCCGAGATCAAGCCACTCTCCGACAGTCGGGCTTGACTTGCCCGAGGTGGGGAAATCGGGACCGTTGGTCTGTGCATGAGGTTGATTGACAGAAGACAAGGTGGCCGTTGAAATGAACATCAACGGGCCCGCTTGCCGCGCCCGGCCGTTGCAAATCGGGGACAAGACCTGTGACTCGTCCGGCTTTCTGCCGCGAATGCCGCGAATGAAAAGTCCCCTCATTCATCAGCCCCAGTAACCGGCGAGCCGTCAGGAGTGAATGGTGACGGAAACAACGTGCCGACCCCTGCGCGCATCCACCCCCCTCATGTCCGCCTTCGGCCGCCGCCCCGGTCCCCTCAGAACCCTGCTCCTGCACCCGTCGGGCGGTGGGCTGGGACAGTACATGGCCGTGATCTCGCACCTGAGCCGTCGCGGACCCGTGCACGGGATCCGAGCGGCCGGCCTCCAGCCGGGTGAGACGCCCGACGACAGCGTCGAGGCCATGCTCCAGCGGTACCTGCCCCTGCTGCGCACGCTTCCCGGGCCGCCCGACCTGCTGCTGGGATGGTCGCTCGGCGGTGTGCTGGCCTGGGAGCTGGCCGTCGCGCTGGACGCCACCGGACACCGTCCCGCCGTGGTCATGGTGGACAGCTTCGCCGAGCCCTGGTCGGCCTGCCACACGAGTGCGGATGAGCTGCTGGGCCGGATCCTCTCGCAGTCCTCGTCACCGGAGCCCGGGGCCAAGGAGCGGCTGGCACGGACGGCGACGGCGCACCTGAAGGCCTCCGCCGAACACCACGCCTCCCGTCACTACGACGGCCCGGTACTCCTGATGCCCTGCGCCGGGAGCGAGCGGGAGGATCAAGTGGCCGCCTGGGCACGCAGGTCGCCGCGCCTGGTCACACGCGACCTGCCGTGCGGCCACTTCGACGTGTTCCAGCCGGGACACCACCGCCTGATGACGCATCACCTCGACGCCTTCCTCAGCGAACGGCCCCGCGAGGGCCGGCCGTCCGGCGGGAGCCGGCTGCCCGCCGTCGCGGGGAGGCACGGATGACCCCCCACCAGTCCGAGGAGTACTTATGACACGGCAACCCGACAGGACCCGTACGGGAGAACGCGGATGACCGCCTCCGCCGGGTACGCGTTCCCCGCCCACCTCTTCGACTGCCTGCAAGTGAACCTGGCCGAACGGGCCGACCACTGGCACGGCCCCGGTACCGCCCTCCGTCTGGGCGCGGTCCTCCGTTTCCGCCCGGCCCCCGCGGTCCCGTCCGCCGACGCCTCGGGACTGCCCACCGTCGAACGCACCGCTGTGCAACAGCTCGACGACGCCCGGCGGTATCTCGGCCTCGCCGTCCGCAGTGTCGACCGCGGCCGTCCGTTCGGCGCCGTCCCGCCCGGCGAAGGCCGTTACGTGGTGGCCGACGCCTTCTTGCTGCCCTGGGTGCCGTACCACCGGCGGCAGCACATGGACCACAGTTTCCTGCTGCTGCCCGGCGAGGGCGGGGGCGTGTGTGTGCGGGACGGCTACCTGAACGACACCCCCTGGGGCAACGCGCGGCCCGGGGTGTGGCGGCTCGACCGCGCCGACCTCGCGGACCTGGAGACGGTCGGGCTGAGCGTCGACCTCGCCCCGGCCGAGCCCTCCCCGCTCCCGCCGCCCGTGCCCGTGCTGGACCTCGCCGGCGAGGAGGAGACCGACGGGTACGTCACGGCCTACGAGCAGCACCCCGACCGGATCGCGGCACTGCGGCGGCTGACCCTGGAGACCTGGCTGCTCGGCCGGGGCCGGGAACTGCACGCGGCCTTCCTGGCTCGCTACGCGGTCGGCGGGGTCTCGGACCGGGTGCGGGAACACGTGACGGCGTGGAAGACGCTGACCGAGCAGGTCTACCTGGCCTACCGGCGGGTCGAGCGGGGCCGCGCGGAGCCCGTCGGGCCGCTCGGGCGGCTGCGGGAGTTGCTGCTCGCCGACCCACGCGTGTTCGCCCGCCCGGACAGCAACGTCGTAGCGGCGGCAGGGCCGGACGGCACGCCGACGGGGACCGGGCGTGGCCTGCCTGGGCGCGGAGCCGGTGACCCGCGTGCCGTCATCGCCTCGGTGGCCGCGGAAACGCTGGGCGCCGATCCGGCGGCCCTGCTCGCCGGTGCGTCGCTGAGCGAGCTTCCGGAATTCAACTCCTTCCGGATCGTGGAGCTGGTCGAGCGGCTGGAGGAACGATTCCGCATCGAGTTCCGCCCCGACGACCTGGTCCCGGAGAACCTGCACCGCGTCGAGGACCTGCACCGGGCCGTCGAACGGGCGACCCCGGCCTCCCCGATCCCGGCCTCCCCCACCCTGGCCACCGCACAAGCGGAGAGGACACGATGAGCCCCCAGTCACCGCCCCCCGCTCTGCTCCACGACCTCCTCGACCACACGGCCGAACGCCGGCCGCACGACCCCGCGTTCACCGTCGCGGAGCACACACTCGGTTACGCGGAGCTGGCCCGCGCCAGCAGGCACGCGGCGAACTGGCTCCGGTCGACAGGCCTGGACAGAGGCGACCGCTTCCTGCTGGACGCCCGGCTGAGCCCCCTGCTGCCCGTGCTGGTGTTCGCCGCCGCACGGATCGGCGCGGTGTTCTCCCTGATCCACGAGCAGGTGCGCGGGGTGCAGCTGGAGCACATCCTGGACGACAGCGAACCGGCACTCTTCTTCTCCGACGCGCCGCAGTCCCTGGACATCGCCGCACGCAAGGGCGTTCGCACCATCAGCAGCCCCGATGTCACCGCCCTGCTCGACTCGCGGCGCGGCGTGGAACCGGAGCGGGTCACCGCGCCCCTCGCGGTAGACCCGGTCTGCATGATCTACACCTCCGGCACCACCTCGCTGCCGAAGGCCGTGGTCAGCACCCACCAGCAGATGGTGTTCGCGGCCCAGGCCATTCAGCAGGTGCTGCGCTACGACGGGGACGACGTCGTCTACAGCCCCCTCCCGCTGTCCTTCGACTACGGGCTGTACCAGGTCTTCCTCAGCGTCCTGGGCGGATCGCACCTGCACCTGGCCGCGCCGGGCGACGCCGGACCGGCGCTGGTGACCCGGCTGACCGGCTGCGGCGCCACGATCCTCCCGGCCGTGCCGTCCCTGGCCGAGGGCCTGGCCGCGCTGCTGCGGCGCCGCCCGGGCCGCGCCCCGCGGACGCTGCGGATGCTCACCAACACCGGCGCGGCGATGCCCCAGCGGACGCTGGACGACCTGAGGGCGGCCCTGCCCCGGCTGCGGGTGCACCTGATGTTCGGGCTGACCGAGTGCAAACGCGCCACCATCATGCCCGCCGACGGGGATCTGCAGCGGCCCGGCTCCAGCGGCAGGGCCCTGCCCGGGACCGAGGTCTTCGTGATCGACGAGGAAGGGCGGCGCTGCCCTCCCGGAGAGACCGGCGAGATCGTCGTACGCGGCCCGCATGTGATGAGCGGCTACTGGCGCCGGCCGGAGGCGACCGCGCAGCGCTTCTTCCGCGTGGACGGGCTGTTCCCGCAGTTGCGCACCGGGGACTACGGCTGGCTCGACGACGAGGGCTACCTGTACTTCACCGGCCGCCGCGACGACCTGTACAAGGCGAACGGCTTCCGGGTCAGCGCCGGCGAGGTGGAAGCGGCGGCGAGGCGGACGGCCGGGGTGGAGAGCGCGGCGGTGCTGCCGCCGGCGCAGGACCGGCCCGCCACGCTCTTCGTCACCGGGGCCGTCCGGCCCGAGGACGTCCTCCTCGCGTTGCGCGAGGAGATCGAGGACTTCAAGATCCCCGCACGGTGCGTCGTCCTCGACGCGCTGCCACTGACCGGCAACGGCAAGGTCGACCGCGACGGCCTGGCCGCGGCCCTTCACGCGGAAGGGCACGCCCATGCCGGTTGAGGCCCCCGCCCCCGTGCTGCCGGCACAGGTGCTCACCGCCGCGCCCACCCCGGCCTACGTCTACGACCTGGCGGCCGTCCGCCGCAACCACGCCCTGCTGCGGGCCGCGTTGCCGCAGGACAGCGGCCTGTACTACTCGCTCAAGGCCAACCCGCACCCCCTGCTGCTGGCGGAGCTGCGCCGCTGCGGTGCCCGGGCGGAGGTCTGCTCTACCGGCGAGCTGCGCGCCGCCGTCGAGGCGGGATGGCCGGCAGCAGAGATCCTTTACACCGGTCCCGGCAAACGCGACGCGGAACTGGCCGAGGCCCTCGACCGGGGAGTCCTCCTGTTCTCGGTCGACACCCCGCACGCCCTGGACCAGCTGGACCGGCTCGCGGGGGAACGGGCGGTGCGCCCCCGGGCGTTGCTGCGGGTCAACGACGACCAGCCCGTCCCCGGGCAAGGGCTGGCGATGACCGGTGTGCCGTCCCAGTTCGGCGCGGACACCTCCTGGATCCTCGCCGAGCCGGAGCGCTTCGGCCGCCGCGCCCACACCGAGGTGGTGGGACTGCACCTGTACATGGGGACGAACCTGACGCGCGCCGACGACCTGCTGGGGCAGTTCACCCGGTCGGTGCGCACGGCCCGCCGCCTCACCGAGGCCCTGGCACCGCACGGCATGCGGCTCGACGTCCTCGACCTGGGCGGCGGCTTCGGCGCCCCGTTCGCCTCGGCCGGCGACACCGTGGACCTGTCGGCGCTACGGCCGCGGCTGACGGCCCTGCTCGACACGGAGGTGCCCGGCCGGCGCACCGGCGCGACGGAGGTGGTGTTCGAGTCCGGCCGCTATCTCGTCGGCACCGCCGGAACCCTGGTCACCTCGGTGCTCGACGTCAAGCGCTCGCACGGCCGGGACGTCGTCGTCCTGGAGTCCGGCATCAACCACCTGGGCGGGATGTCGGGACTGCGCCGGCTGCCGCCGCTGCAACCGCACCTCGTCGCCGACCCGGCGGCCGACCGCGGCGGCACGCTCAGCGCGCTCGTCACCGGACCTCTGTGCACCCCGCTGGACGTGTGGGCCCGCAGCGCCGAACTGCCCGCACTCCGGCCCGGAGACCGGGTCGCCGTACCCAACACCGGGGCCTACGGCCTGTACGCCAGCCTCGTCGCCTTCCTCGGGCATCCGCTGCCGGCGGAGGTCGTCCACGACAGCGAACGGCCCCGGCAGGCACCGCACATCAGCCACCTGACCCTGACCCGCACCGCCGACTGAGGAGCACAGCATGGACCAGCGTTTCATCGACGTACTCACCCCCTACCTCAGGTTCCACAACGGCGAGCCGATCGGCCCCGACTCCGACCTGCGGGCCCTGGGCCTCGACTCCATGCAGGCCATCGAGGTGCTGTTCGCCATCGAGGACGCCTTCGGGGTCGCCCTGCCGGACGACGCGATGAACGACACGACCTTCGCGACCGCCGGCAACCTCTGGAAGGAAGTGCAGGCAGCGCTCACCGCCCAGGACAACGGCTCCGGCGGGGTACCGGTGAGCGCCGCATGACCACCTCGCTGCTCACGGACCCCGGCATCGAGCCCGGCACCGGGACCGCCACGGACACGGCGTCCACGCCGGCCCGGCGCCGGCACCGCTTCGCCGAACCCGCCGCTCGCGTCGCGGCCGTAGCCGCCGAACACGCGGCACGGGCCGACACGGAGTCCGCCTTCCCCACGGAGGCGCTGGACGAGCTGCGCCGCACCGGGCTGCTCGGGCTGATGGTGCCCGCCGCCCACGGCGGACTCGGCGGGGACCTCGCCGACATGGTGCGGGTGAGCACGGACCTCGGCCGCGCCGACATGTCCGTCGCCATGATCTTCGCCATGCACTGCCAGCAGGTGGCCGCGCTCGTCCGGTACGCCCGCCCGGCCCTCCGCGACCGGCTGCTGCCGGAGATCGCCGCCGGCCGGCGCTACCTGGCGTCGGTGACCACCGAGGCGGCGACCGGCGGCCACCTGCTGAGCGCCCAGTCCCCCCTGGCGGCCTCGGACGGCGTGCTCGACGTCGACCGCTTCGCCCCGATCGTCACCGGCGGCGCCCACGCCGACGGCTTCCTGATCACCATGCTCGCCCCCGACGCGGCTTCCCCGGCGCAGGTCAGCCTCGTCTACGCCGACCGCGAGGAGCTGGACGTCGCCGCGCAGGGGGACTGGCAGGCCATGGGCATGCGCGCCAGCCACAGCCTGCCGCTGCGGCTGACGGGCCGCGTGCCCGAGGACCGGGTCGTCGGCGAGGCGGGCGACTTCAGGACGGTCATGACCTCCACCTTCGCCCCCATGGCCCACCTCGGCTGGTCCGCGGCCTGGCTCGGCACCGCCGCCGGCGCCCTGTCCCGGGTGCTGCACCTGCTGCGCTCGCCCGCCGGCCGGGCACGGACGGATCTGCGGTCGGAACTGCTGCTCGGCAGGCTGTCCCAGGCCCGCCGCCGGCTGGACCTGGTGCACGCGCTGCTGACCCGGACCCGCAGGACGGTCGAGCAGGCCGAGGACCTCAGCCGGCCCGCGGTGCAGTTGCAGCTGAACGCCCTGAAGATCACCGCGTCGGAGGAGTGCCGTCGGGCCGTGGACGACCTGATCGAAGCGGTCGGTATGCGCCACGGCTACCTGAAGAACTCACCCACACGGCTCGAACAGGCCCTGCGGGACCTGCGCTCGGCGACCCTGAACTACCACAACGACCGGCTGCACCTGGCCGACGGCAAACTCGCCCTGCTGGACCCGGAGGTGACCTTTGCCTGAGCAGGCCGTCCTCCGCCCGCCCGGCCGGCACCACGCGCGCCGCGATACCGGGGACGACGGATTCCGTACCGCCCTGGCCCGGGCCCTCGGCCAGGTCACCGAGGGCGGTGACGCCCGCACGGTGTGGCGGGCCCTCGGGGACCACGGCGTGCTGCGCGGCCTGTACCGGGACACCGACACGGGCGGCGCGAGCGTCGACCCGGCCCGACTCGGCGCGCTGCTGCACGCCGTGGACGAGCGGGGGGACAACGGTGTCACGCTGACCGTGCTCGTCCAGGCAGCCAGCGCACTGCCGTTGCTGTCCACGGGCATCACCGAGACCTGCACCGCGCTGCGTGAACGGGTGCTGGACGGGCGGGCGACGGTGGCGCTGGCCGCGACCGACTCCGCGGCCCCGGGTTCCGACCTCACCGCGCTGGGCACCGAGGTGCGGTGGGACGAACGGACCCTGCACCTGGACGGGGGCAAACGGTGGGTCTCCGGAGCGGGTTCGGCCGACCACCTCCTGGTCCTGGCCCGGCACCGGCCGGGACGGCACTTCACCAGCTTCACGTGGGTCCACGTACCGGCCACCGCCGCCGGCGTGCGGATCGAGCCCGCCGACACCGGAGGGCTGCTGGCCTCCGCGGCCCTCGGGCACGTCCGCCTGGACGACGTCCGGCTCGACCGGGACCACCTGATCGGCCGGCCGGGCCGGGCGATGGCCTCCTTCGCCCAGCACATGGCCACCGAGCGGCTCGCCGGCGCCCAGTGGGCGGTGGCCCTGCTGCGCCGCACCCTGACCGCCACCCGCCGGCACCTGACGACCCGTCCGGCCGGGGAGGGAACGCTGTGGCACAACGCCGCGATCCGGCAGGACTTCGCCGCCTGCCTGGTACGGACGGAACAGCTGCGCGCCCTGGTGGAGACGACCGTCAGGGCAGCCGGCGGCAGCCCCGGCATGAACGCCGCAGCGCTGCTGAAGGCGGCCGTGGGCCAGACCGCCGACGACGTCCTCAGCCGCTGCGCCCAACTGCAGGGCGCGGACGGGATGACCGCCGGCGGTGCGCACCACGTCCGGGCGGAGGCGGCGGTCCTGGGCCTCGGCGGCGGGGCCACCGAACTGATGCTGGCGCACGTCGCCGACGCCGCGGACGTCCTGCTCGACGACCCCCGGCCGGTCCCGTGACGGTACTCAGCCCCGCCCCGGACGTCTGGGTCCTCATCGGCCCCCGGCAGCGCTGGACCGGACTGCCACCGGCACCGGCGGACCGCGCGGCGGCGGACGGACTGCCGCCGGCGCGGGCCGCGGAACGGCTGGCCGGCCGGGCGGCCCTGCGCGAACTGCTGCGCCTGGCACGGCCGGAACTCGCCGACGACCCCGTGGTCACCGACCCGCGCGGCAAGCCCTGGCTGGCCGGCCACCCGGAGGCGGGCATCAGCGTCTCCCACGACGGCGGGACGGTCGCCGCGGCGCTCGCCCTGCGCGGACCGGTGGGCGTGGACGTCCAGCACGCCCCCGGCTCCGCGGCCCCCGGCATGGTGCGCCGCTGCCTGGGCCGGCACGCGCCCTCCCTGGACCGGCTGCGGCCCGCGCAGCGGGCCCGCGAACTGGCCTGGGTGTGGAGCGCGCAGGAAGCCTGCGTGAAGGCCGCCGGCAGCGGCCTGGCCGGCCGCCCCTGGACCATCGACGTGCCGGCCGGCCGCACTCGGGGCCGATGGCGCGCATACCGGTGGGTCAGCTTCCGCGGTCAGTCGGACACACCTCTCAGCTGTGCTTTCTTGGACCCGGCCGCCCCCGGCCCGACGGTACCCGCCCCGCTTCCCCCCGCCCCGGCCGTCCTCGCACCGCTCTCCCCCGGCCCGCCGCCGGCCGGCGCCCCCCACGTACCGAAAGGATGATCGTGCACGCAACGCTGTACGCCTGGTTCGAGGCGAGTGCGGCCCGATACGGCGACCACACCGCGCTGGAGGTGGGCAGCGACCACCTGACCTACCGGGAACTGCGGGATCTCGCCGGACGGATCGCCGGCTCCCTGGTCGCCGCGCAGGGCACCGTGCCCCGCACCGCCGGGCTCGCCGCGACCCGCAGTGTCCGCAGCTATGCCGCCTACCTCGCGCTGCAGCGGCTCGGGACGGCGGTCGTGCCCCTCGCGCCCGCCGCGCCGCACGAGCGCAACGCCCGCATCGCCGCGGCCGCGGGCCTCGACGTCCTGCTCACCGACGACCCCTCGGTGCGGGCCGGCGACGTCCCGTCCTTCCCGCTGGACCGGGTGAGCCCCGCCGCGGGTGCGGCCGAACCGCCCCGCGGCGACCCGCACCCGCGGGACACCGCCTACGTCCTGTTCACGTCCGGCTCGACCGGGGTCCCCAAGGGCGTCCCGATCACCCACCGCAACGTGTGCGCCTACCTCGCCCACGTACTGGAGCAGTACGACCCGCACCCGGGCAGCCGGCTGTCGCAGACGTTCGACCTCACCTTCGACCTGTCGGTGTTCGACATGTTCGCCGCCTGGGCCGGCGGCGCCACCCTGGTCGTACCGACGCAGCAGGACCTGTTCGCGCCCGTCCGCTGGGCGGCCGACCGTCGGCTCACCCACTGGTTCTCGGTGCCGTCCCTGGTCTCCTACGCCAAGCGCATGCGCAGTCTGCGCCCCGGGGCCCTGCCCGACCTGCGCTGGAGCCTGTTCTGCGGGGAGCCCCTCACCCTCCAGCAGGCCGAGGCGTGGGCCACCTCCGCCCCCGCCAGCACCCTGGCCAACCTGTACGGGCCCACCGAACTGACCATCAGCTGCACGGCCTACGTCCACCCCCGCGACCCGGCGGCCCGGCCGGCCACCGCCAACGGCACCGTGCCGATCGGCACCGTCCACCCGGCCCTCGAACACCTGGTGGTGGACGAGTCCGGCCGGCCGGCCACGACCGGCGAACTCCTCGTCCGCGGACCCCAGCGCTTTCCCGGCTACCTCGACCCCGCCGACAACACCGGCCGCTTCGCCTCCTTCACCGGTGACCGCGCCGTCCCCCTGGCCGCCGCGGAGCGCCCCGGCGAGGAGCACTGGTACCGCACGGGCGACCGGGTGACCCGGGCCGAGGGGAACCTCGTGCACCTCGGCCGGCTGGACCAGCAGGTCAAGGTGCGCGGTTACCGGGTGGAACTCGGCGAGGTGGAAGCCGCGCTGCGCGGACAGCCCGGGGTCCACGACGCCGTCGCGGTCACCGTGGAGGGGCCGGGCGGCGACCTCGTCATCGAAGCGGTGTGCACGGGCAGCACGTCCCCGGACGACCTCGTACGCGCCCTGCACGCGGAGCTGCCCGCCTACATGGTCCCCCGCGGCGTCACGCTCTGGGACGAGCTGCCGCTCAACGCCAACGGCAAGATCGACCGACGGGCGGTCACCTCCCGCCTCACCGCACGGCCCCAGCAGGAGGCGAGCCGCTCATGACCACCCGCACCACTCCGCCGGCCGCAGCGGAAGCGGCCCGCACCGCTCTGCGGTCGACGCCCGGTCCCGTGCCGGCCCGCACCGCGCCCGTCGCGCCCGTCGCGCCCGACGACTTCCGGGACGCCATCTCGCTCCTGCCCACGGGCGTCTCGGTCGTCACGGCCGTGCGGTCGGGCGCTCCGGCCGGCTGCACGGCGAACGCCGTGATGTCGCTGTCGCTGGATCCCCCCAGCCTGCTCGTCTCCCTGACCACCGGCAGCCGTACCCTCGCCGCGGTCACGGAGGCCGGGACCTTCGCCGTCAACGTGCTGGCCTGGCCCGACCGGCACCTCGCCCGGCGCTTCGCCACCGCCGCACCGCACGAACGCTTCGAGGGCGTCACCTGGTCCCTCGCCCACGGGGCCCCCGTGCTGACCCGGTCCAGCCTCACCGCGGTGTGCGAGGTCAGCGAGGCGGTCCCCCTCCTCGACCACACGATCGTGGCCGGGACCGTGACCTGGCTGCGCACCGAGGACACCGAGCCCACCGTGCTGTACCGCCACCGGCAGCACGTCCTGCGCCCATGACCGACGTCACCGCCTCCGCACCGCGCACGGGCGGCCTCCCGGCACTGCCCGTCTACCTCACCGCCGCCGCCCTGGCCCGCACGGCCGACGAGGGGGCCCGGGTCGCGCTCGTCATGCTGGCCGCGCAGCGTGCCGACAGCCCGGCGCTGGGCGGCGCGCTGGTGGCCGCGCTGATGGTGCCGCACGTGGCGGCGGCGCCGGTGGCCGGGGCCCTGGCCGACGCGGTGAGACGGCGCCGCCTCTTCCACGGCGGCGGGGTCGCCCTGTACGGCGTCGCCCTCGCCGCGCTGGCCGCCCTGGTGGGCAGGACCGGCGACCTCGTGGTCCTCGCACTGGCCGCCGCCGCGGGATGCGTCGCCCCCCTCCTCACCGGTGGACTGACCAGCCTGCTCGGGGAGTTGCTGCCCAAGGACCGGCTCACCCGGGCGTTCAGCGCCGACGCCGTCTCCTACAACCTGGCCGGCATCTGCGGGCCCGCTGCCGCCGCCGCCCTGGGTACGGCGACGAGTGCCGCCCTCGCCCTGGCCGTGCTGGGCGCCGCAGCGACGGTGGGCGGCCTGCTGCTGTTCTCGCTGCGGCTGCGCCCCAGGCCCGGGGTGCGGCCGCGCGGGGCCCGGCCCCGGCCCGCCGACCTGCTGAACGGGGCGGCCGTACTCGTCCGTGACCGCCCGCTCCGGTCGGTCACCTGGGCCAGCAGCGTGGGGCAGTTGGGCGTGGGGGCACTGCCCGTCGTGAGCGTGCTGCTCGCCCGGCGGTACGACGCCGCCTGGGCGACGGGCGGCCTGATGACCGCGTTCGCCGTGGGCGCCCTGGCCGGCTCGCTGGGCTACGCCTACCGCCCCGTGGGCGAGGAGCGGCCGGAACGGGTGGTGCTCTGGGGCCTTCTGGGTACGGCCCTGCCCCTCGCGGCCGTGCCCTGGTCGGGTCATGTCCTGGTGGCCACGGTCCTGTTCACCGCCGCCGGGTTCTGTACCGGCCCCCTGTTCAGCGCGCTGCTGGCCAGCCGCGAACGGTACGCGCCCGCGGCCGTCCGCACCCAGGTCTTCACTCTCGGCGCCGGGCTCAAGAGCACCTTCGCCGCCGCCGGGGCAGCCGCGGCCGGCGCGCTCAGCGGTCTGGGCGCCGCCCCCCTGGTGCTGGGCACCGCCGCCTGCCAGGTGGCCGCCGCGGCGGTGGGCCGTGTCCTGCTGACGGGCCGCCCTACCCGAGGGGCCCGCCCGGCACCCGCCCCGGCGCACAACGCTCCGTCCGGTCCCGCCGACACCGCCCCGTCGGGCACCGCCCCATGGGACACCACCGCGTCGGGCACCGCCTCTTCTGACGCCACGCCATCGGACACCCCCTCGGACCCTTCGGACTCCTCGGAGAAAGGCCACCCGTGAAGATCCTCTTCGAACCCCTCGGCGGCGCCCTCGGTATCGGAGCCATCACCCGATGCCTCGCCATGGCCCAGGCCGCCGTGATGCGCGGCCATCAGGTCGCCTTCCTCGCCCCCGAGGGCTACCCGCTGGTGGACGAGCTGGCGCTCGGTCCGCGGTTCCCGGCTCCGGCGCCCGTACGGCCCCCCGAGCTGGTGGGCACCGGGGAGGCCGACGGCTTCACCGAGGCCGTCCTCATCCGGGGCATGGCGCAGCCGGACTACGCGGAGCGGGCGATCGCCGCGGAGCTGGACGCCTACCGCACGTTCGCCCCGGACATCGTGGTCACCGAGATGCAGCCCACCGTGCCCATCGCCGCGCACCTGACCGGCATCCCCTTCGCCTGCACCATCTCCAGCCCCAACCTGTCCCTGTTCACCGGAGCCCCACGCTCTCCCGGCCGGTTGGAGGAAGTGGAGGCGACCTACGTGAGCCTGTGCGCGCGTCACGACGTGCCCCCGGCGCCGCTGGAGGAACTGCTGCACCACCGGGCCGCCCTCAACATCGCGCCGACCGCGGAGATCCTGGAACCGGCGCTGGGCGCGATACCGCGCACCCGTTACGTCGGGCCCGTCCTGTTCCCGTCCCTGGAGCTGGCACCGGCGCCTCCCTACCCGGCGGGCACCACGCGGATCCTGGTCTACCTCAGCTTCGGCGCGGTCAAGCTCGCCGAGTTCCTGCCGGTGGTCGGCAAGGCCTTCCCGGGACCGGAGTTCAGTGTCGTCGTCGCCGCGCGCGAGCCGAGCGTCGCCGGTCGGGCGGTCCCGTTCCAGCAGGACAACATCGTCGTCGCGCCGACGCCCGGGATGACCCGCCTGCTGAGCGACACCGACCTGCTGATCACCAGGGGCGGCCAGAACGCGCTGATGGCCGCGATGCTGGCGGGCGTGCCCGTCATCGGCACGCCGGGCCGCAGCCCGGAACCCGTCTACAACCTCGGAACGCTCCAGGCACACGGCGCGGCGCGGACGCTCCTCGACGAGCCCACCGCCGACGACCTGGCTCAGGCGGCGCACGCCCTGCTCGACGGGAAGGCTGCGCGGCGCGCGGCCCGTCTCGGGGACCTGCTCCGCCGGCACGGCGGGGCAACGGAAGCGGTGCAGGCGCTGGAGGAGACGGTCCTCCGGCGTACGCCCGCCGCGACCCCTTGACCCTCCCCGCTTCTCCGCGGGGCACGGGGGAACACGGCACCACGTACGAGAGCAAGCACCAGACCAGGCACCAGACCACGTTCGCAGCCGGCTCCGGGCCCCTCCCCGGAGCCGAAGACGGCCCAGGGAGCCCCATGTCCGCCCACGGTGACGCCGGCACACCCGTCACGGCGAGAGCCGCCCTCTTCGACCTCGACGGCACACTGATCGATTCCGAACCCAGGAGCCGGGCACTGTGGCGACGGCTTTTCGCCGGCCACGGCATCGAGTGCGGGGAGGACATGCTCGACGGCTTCAGCGGGCGGCGCAGCCGGGAGGTGATCGAGGAACATCTGGCACGGTTCGGCAGGCACGCCACGGCGGACAAGGTGAGACAGGAACTCACCGCGCTGAACGGCGAACCGGATCTGCCTCCCGTCCGGCTGGTCCCCGGCGCCGACCGGCTGCTGGAGCGCTTGCGTCGGCACGGAGTGGCGCTGGCCGTCGTCACGTCCGGTGGCCGAACCTACGCGGACGACCACCTGACGCGGTGCGGCATTGCCGGCCACTTCTCCACGGTGGTGAGCGCGGAGGACGTCACCCACGGCAAACCGGACCCCGAGGGCTATCTGCTCGCCTGCCGGCGGCTGGGCGTCGCGCCCGGCGACGCGGTGGTCTTCGAGGACTCCGCGGCGGGCCTCCAGGCGGGCCGGCGCGCGGGCGCCCGGTGTTTCGCCGTGGGCCGGGCCGCCAGCACGCCCGCCCTGTGCCGGCTGGCCGACCACGCGGTCGAGGACCTGGCCCGGGCGCCGGTCGTCGGCCCCGCCGACGCCGACGCGAGCCGGGGCCGCGCCGGTACCGGTGCGGCCGGGTAGCCGACGGCGGTCCCGTCACACCGGCCGGTCGGAACCCGGGTGCGTGCGCGCGTGGTTGTGCTGCGGTCTGCTTCCGGGCTGACCGTTGTCGCCGCTCGACGGAGACTCCCGGGAGCGGGGCCACAGTGCCTCCTCGCGCCCCCGGAAGCGGACCCAGGCAGTCTGCCGCGGGCGGATCCGGCGGCACGGCGCATGGCCGACAACCCCCGCTCCTCACGGTGACTTCGGCGTGAGGGGGTCGGCGAGGCGGTGGGGGAACCGGATGCAGCAGGCGGCGGCGAGCGCCAGGGCGGCGCCGAACAGGAGCGCGGAGTGGTAGCCGTGCCTGAACAGCGGTGCGGCAAGAAGGGGGCCGAGGATCTGGCCGAGGCTGTAGCCCGTGGTGAGCAGGGCGATGGCGCGCGGGATGCGCAGCTGGGTGCCGATGGCGAGGGTCATGGTGCTCACGCCCATGAAGGTGGCGCCGAAACGGACGGCGGCGGTGAGCGCGGGGACGCTGCCGGCGGACAGGGCGGGCAGGGCGATGCCGATGGCCCGCAGGGACAGTGAGGTGGTCGGCAGGGCCGGGCGGGAGGCGGCGGGCCAGGCGCATCCACGGGGCGCAGGATGGCAGCGCGGCCAGGCCGACCACGGTCCATGCCCCGCTGCCGACCAGCCGGGCGCACCCTGCTACAGGACGGCGAACAGGAAGGCACGGTCGCCGACGGGCACCACGATGTGCTCCGCGAAGCGATGGATTGCCGCTCGGCGAGCCAGGTCGTGCCGTCTGTCATGGCCGTCATCCGGCCCGCTGGCCTCTGACAACGCACACAGGGTGAGCGGCCATTACGGACGGTCAGGGGACGCGGACAGAACCTCGATGCCTGCGGTGGTCCGGGGAGTGTGCGAGCCATGAGGAGGGGTAGGCGCGCCGTCCGGCCGCGACCGCACCACTGCGGACCACGCGTCACGCGTCGTCCCGCCGAGACGGACAGGGCGTCGCGGCCCGGCAAGAAGGAGGAGATCATGCAGACGACTCGACGGATCGCGATCTTCGGCGCTTCCACGGTGCTCGCCGCGTGCGCCATGGCGATCGGCAGCGGTCCCGCGACGGCGAGCACGGCCCGGACGCCCGAGCCCCGTCCGGCCGCCGACACGGCAGGGATCACTCAGCACTCCACCGACCGACACCATGCCGCCCGGCAGCCCACGGACCCGTGGATCGAGGACCAGCTGGCCACGTTCTACCCGTCGTCCAAGCAGCGGCTCGCGGTCTTCGACCCGTGGGTCAAGGACCAGCTCGCGCTGTTCCAGAAGACCGGCCGGTGAGCGGGACGACGTCCGATGTCGAAGCCTCGCTCCGCCCGGCCCGGAGGGACGCTTCGGACCACCCCAGCGGGGAACCCGGCCTGACATGTTCCAGAGCATCGTGCGCGGCGGCGCGGCAGGCGCCGCCGGGACAACCGTCCTGAACGCTGTGACGTACGCGGACATGGCCGTGCGGGGCAGACCGTCGAGCGAGGCACCCGCCCAGGTCGTCGACAAGATCAGCCAAGACGTGGGACATCCGGTCCCCGGCTCCGAAGACACCCGGGCCAACCGGCTCTCCGGCCTGGGCGCGCTGTCGGGCATCGCCGTCGGCTGCGGTACCGGGGCGGCTGTCTCCCTGCTGCGGCGGGTGGGCATCCGTATGCCTTGGTGGCTCGGCGGCGTGGTCACCGGCGCCCTGGCCATGGCGGCAACCGATGTGCCCATGGCGCGGCTGGGCGTGAGCGATCCGACGGGCTGGTCCGTGAAGGACTGGGTATCGGACGTGGTGCCCCACCTGGCGTACGGGCTCGTCACCTACGGGATCGTGACCGCCTCCGACTAGGGCGGGTCTTTTCGATCATGCCCGTAGCCCGGTGAGGCGGTCGGCACCGAGGCCGGCCGCCTCTGGACGGTGGGAGGCATTCATGATCGGCTGGGGGCATGGGTTCTCTGATACGCCATGTCACCGTCGATGCCGCCGACCCGTTCGTTCTCGCGAGCTTCTGGGCCCAGGCCTTGGACGGCTCGCTGGCTGTTGACGACTTTCCCGGGGATCCGGAAGCCGTGGTCACGACTGCCGCTGCCACCTTGTTGTTCGTCAGGGTCGATGACCGCAAGGCGGTGAAGAACCGCGTGCACCTGGATCTCCAACCCCAGGATCGCACCCGGGACGAGGAGGTCGAGCGCCTGCTCTCGCTCGGTGCCACGCTTCAGGGCGACCACCGCAGGCCGGACGGAACCGGGTGGGTGACGCTGTACGACCCCGAGGGCAACGAGTTCTGTGTGGAACGCAGCGCGGCGGAGCTGGCGAACGGCTGAGCGGGGCATGAGCGGTT
This sequence comes from Streptomyces sp. NPDC046881, assembly GCF_040645015.1. NCBI lineage: Bacteria > Bacillati > Actinomycetota > Actinomycetes > Kitasatosporales > Streptomycetaceae > Streptomyces > Streptomyces sp. NPDC046881. The sequence continues at coordinate 168,045 of NZ_JBEYXJ010000001.1, forward strand.
GCGCAGGCGCGGTCGTGGGGGGCGGCGCCGGAGGGCCGGTCCTGCGTCGTCTCGGTCGGGTCACCGGAACAGCGCCGTCACGCTCTGCTGGATCGACGCGACGTCCGCCGCGGTCGCGGCCGTCGCCTGGACGCCGGGGGCGATGAACCCCAGCCAGCGCAGCAGGATGTTGCGCCGGGGCTCCTCATGGGCGAGTTCCGCGTCGACGCGCTCCGCGGCCTCGACCAGCTCCGCGCCGTCCTCGTACTGGTCCTCGTTCTGCCGCAGCTGGTCCAGCAACAGACTTACTGCGGTGCGTAGTTCTGCTATGGCGGTCTCACGCTCGGGCGGCGTGGCCGGGCCGGTCACCGTGGAGTGCCCCACGGCGACCGCGCTGTGCTCGATCGACACGTCTCGGCCTGCCTGGATACCGCTGTCTGTGGCGCGGGCTGGGGACTCCACGCAGGGGGGTTCCGTTGGGCCCCGCCCCCGGCCCGGACGCTGGAGCGGCTGATCGAGATGTCGCGCCCTGCGAACAGGCCGGAGTTGTAGATCGTCGTCTGCCGCTGGATCAGCTCGCTGGTGTCGATGTTGTGGTCCTCCATGAACTCCACCAGGGCGTCGAGCACCCGGTGTTCGATCGTCTTGACGTACAACTCGCGGTCCAGCGACTGGAAGTAGCGGTGATCAGGGTGCCGAGCAGCACGAGCGTGAGCACGGCGTCCCTGTGCCGCTGCCGCCGGCGGGCGGCCAGGGCGTGCCGCAGGACGCAGCCGAGGTCCACGCCGGGCGAGGAGGCCGCGGCGCGGCGCGGCTCGTCCATGATCCACCGCACGGCCTTGCGGGCGAGCGCGGTGTCCGTGTAAATGGCCGCGCACAGGTATCGGGTGCCGTCGTAGGAGAGCCGGGGGAATGCCGCGGCCGGCGGTGGGACGCGAGCGGACCGTCCTGCCTGCTCGGGCGGGGCTGCCGGAGGCGGCGGCGAAGGGGGTGGTGGGACGGACGCCCCGCCGCGGGGCGGGTTGCGGCGCGGGTCCGGGAACGGGTTCATCGGGGTGCCGCCGTGTTCCGGGCAACTCCGGCGGAAATGCCCCGGAGGGGTCAGGAGACGCGCCTGGCGGCTTCGGCTGCTGCCACCGCAGACAGGTGCGGAGTGGTGGCAGGGGGGTGAGGGAGAGCCGTTCGGGCGATCCGGTGGTCCGAGGAGGCGAACGCGTGCGGTGAGCCATCGGCATCCCTCCCGTCCACGACGTGGGAACGAGTGGGCCAGGGGTCGGGGGATGCCCGCGGCGGGTCTCATTCTACTCGCCATCAGGTGGCATGCGGGTGCGCCGACCGGTGTCGGCCGGGTGTGCCGGCTCCCGCCGTGGAGCGGGTCGGGGCGATCGATGAGCCGGTGGCCGTACGCGGTTCACGCTCGTCCCGTCACCCGTCCGGCCGCCATGTCACGAAGCCTGCCCTGGGGCAGTGTGCACCGGCCGGGGCCGTGGACAAGCGCCTGTTCGGCCGTCACGGCCACCGACGGGAGGGTCCCGGCCGTCCTGTTCGAATTGACGCCGGGCTGCCGCGGCGTCGTACTGAACACGACGGGCTCCTGGCAGAAGTTTCCCCGTCAACTTCCATCATCTGCAACCTCTCCCCTCTCAGGGAGCCACCATGACGGTGCAGCAACAGACAGCGACGGTCCCGACGGTACTGGTGTACGAGGACGACCCCGGTTTCCCTCCCCGGGTCAACATGCCCGTACCGCATCCCGTTCCCCAGCTCGATACACAGCCGTTCCCGACGGCCATCGCGGACACCGCGCCGCAACCGGACGGTGCCGGGCCCGGCACCGAGGCGTTCCGCTACTGGGTGGCGGCCGATGCCCTCAGCAGGGCCGCCCAGACCTGGGGACCGCTGGTTCCCGCCGGAACCCAGTGGCACTCGAGGGTCGGCCGCGCGCTCACCGCGCACCTCAACGCCGGAGTCGACCTCAACGCCTACTACGACCGCAAGGGCCTGTGGTTCTTCCGCAGCACGGTGGCCGGGGTCACCGTCGCCGCCTGCGAGAGCCCTGAGGTCGTCGCGCACGAGACGGGGCACGCGGTCCTCGACGCCCTGCGCCCCCAGCTGTTCAGCGCCGCGAGCGCGGAGACGGCCGCCCTGCACGAAGCCTTCGGCGACATCAGCGCACTGCTGACCTCGCTGCGGCTGGAACAGCTGCGGATCGCGGTACTGGCCGAGACACAGAGCGACCTGGAGCTGTCCTCGCGGGTGTCGCGGATGGCCGAGCAGCTGGGCGCCGCGATCCGGCAGGGCCACCCGAACGCGGTCGACCCGGACTGCCTGCGCAACATGTCGAACAGCTTCTTCTACCGCGACCCGGTCCACCTGCCGCCCAGCGGGCCCGCGAACACGCTGTCCAGCGAGCCGCACTCGTTCTCCCGGGTGTTCAGCGGCGCGTTCCTGAAGATCGTCGCCGGGATCTTCCGGCTGCAGGACCTGCAGGACCAGGCCGGCCTGGCCGGGGCGGCCGAGATCGCGGGACAGCTGCTGGTGGACGCCGTCGTGGCCGCGCCCGTGGTGTCCGCGTACTACGCGCAGGTCGCCGGTCACATGATCGCCGCGGACCAGCGCCGCAACGGCGGCAGATACGGCCCGGCCCTGCGCTCGGCGTTCATCCGCCACGGCATCCTCTCCCTGGAGGCCGCCACGGCCATCACCGAGCCGGAGGTGGCTCGGCGCGGCGCCGGCATGGCGGAGGCGACACCGGGCGGCAGCGAGGAGGAGGGCCTGACGGCCGTCACGGTCCACGGCGCGATGTACGGCATCACCCAGCCGCTCACCCTGTCCGCCCCCGCACAGGAACGACGCTTCGGCATCGCGAGCTCCGACCCCGCGGGTGGCTCGGTGCGGCCCGCCGACCCCGAGCAGGTCGCCACGGCCTTCCTCGAGGACCTGTTCCGGCGGGGACGTGTCCAGGTGCCCGAGGAGCACCGGACCGCCGCGGCGATCGTCGACGACAGCCCCTCCCGGCTGAAGACCCACGAGATCACCCGCAGCACGACCGGTGAGGGTCTCGCCCTGGTCCGGCGGTGCTTCGACTGAGTGGCGGCCGGGTCAACGGAAGCGCAGGCGGCGGACGGTGAGCCGTCCGTCGTCCTCGCAGGTGACGATGTGCGTGGTCCGCGGCGTCGGCTGCTCGCCCTCGTACACCGCCTCGCCCCGCGCCAGCAGATCACCGATGAACTTCTCGGACGCCCGGCGCTCGGCGTCGTCCACCGGCTCGCCGTCCACCGGTTCTTGCAGGTCCACCGGGAAACCGGCGCGTTCGAGCGCTTCGGTGCCCTGCGTGGTCACCATCGCGAGCACGACCCGTTCGGAGACGGTGCGCACGACAACGGCCTCCGTGCCGTTCACGGTTGCGGTCAGTTCGGGCAGGCCCCGTCCGTCCGGCAGCTCGATCCACGCCCGGTGCACGGGACGGTTCTCCGTCGCGGCGCGCGCGAACACCGGGTCGGCCGCCGTGCGCATCCCCGCCTCACGGGCGAACGCGCGCTCCCGGGCGTCCTCGCCCACGAAGACGCAGTCGCCGGCCGTGGCCTCCCCCGCGGCGGCGACCGCCCGGTCGAAGATCCCGCGACCGTCCTTCGGCCCCCAGTGCACCAGCGCCTCGTTGGTGAACCGGCCGGGGAACGCCTCACGCAGTGCGGCCGCGGCACGTGACGCTGCGTCGTCGCCCGGTCCGGGGTTGGAGATGATGCCGGTGCGTACGTCGCTGAGGGCGTCCAGCACGGCCATGACGCGCGGTCGGGGGCGCAGTGTCAGTGAGCCGTCGGGTCCCACACGGGCATCCGCCAGGGTCGCCCCGATGTCGAAGAAGATCACAGGCATGGAGGGTGCCTCCCCACGACGAACGCCTCCGAGTCTGGTCCATCCGGGTGAGGCGTCCCGGGTCGTGTCCGACAGACGCGCTCTGCGAAGCTTCGGTGTCGGAGGCAGAGGGAGGGGTCATGGGCATCGAGCTGGAACTGCACTCGGGGCGACCGGCGCGGAAGAGGGCGTCGCGGGACACCCTGCTGCGGGGCTCGTACGAGCACGGTGAAGCGCTGGCGACGGCGCTGGCCACCCTCGGCCGGCATGGCTCCGGCAAGCTCGGCTGGGTGGATCCGTACGGCGACACGCTGTTCGGCGAACAGGAGGCTCGCGTCGCCCGCCAGGAAGTCGACTCCCTGGTCCAGGGATGTACCGACGCTCGACAGATCGACCAGGGTCAGTTGAGGGGTATGGCAGCCGGACCCGCGGCTGCGCCGAGGAGCCGGGGCGGTAGGTGGCCGTCAGGCCAGTGGGTCGTGGCCCCAGTTCATCAGCGAGTGCCGCCATCTGGTGTCCCGTACGTCGCCCTGGGGCCGTTGGGCGAGGTGCCGGCGGATGTAGCCGACGACCTTGCGCATGTGCAGGTAGTCGTCGTCCGAGAGGTCGCCCTTCTTCGCCCGCAGGATCTCCGCGATCCGGCGGCCGGAGGCGTGCCCGGTGGACTCGCCCCCGTCCTGGTGCTGCCCGGCACTGCGTGACTCGTCGGAGGCGAGCCACTTGTCCAGCTCGGCCGGTGTCATGTTCACCAGTTCACGGAACGCTTCGTCGACCTCTGTGCGTTCGTCGCCGTTCACGTCGGCTCACTTCTTCTTCAGCGCGGACGGCTTGTGCACCGCCGACCTGCCGGACTTCTCGCTGCGTACCTGATACTGCGGGTCGTCCGGCGAGGCGTCCACCGTGCGGCCCGCGGCCTCGGTCCGTTCGGTGATCTTCTCCTCCACCTCGCCTTCGGTCTGGCTTCCGTGACTGCGCCAGGCGACGTGATCACCCTTCTTCAGTTCCTTCTTCGCATCGCGTTTCTTCGCCATGCCGCGACTCTCCTTGCCACCTGTGTGGGGGGCTGCTTCCGCCCTTCCAGCGTGGGGGCTCCGGGCCGATTCCGCGACGCAGGGCCCGCCCCGCCCGGTGCGGTCGCGCGGCGCCACCGCGGAGCGCTTCCGCTGCCGTTCGGTGTTGTGGGCGGGGGATCAGCCCGGCCGGCCGTCGTCGGGTGTGGTCGCGGCGCGGTCGGCCCGTCCGCCGGCGCCCAGGCTGCCCGTGGCACGCAGCGGACGCCCGGCGTCCCAGCGGGGCAGCTCGCGGCGGGCCAGCCGGAGGACCAGGGGCGGCAGGGCCCAGCGCAGGGGCTGGACGAGCCGCAGCCACGCCGGGAAGTACACCGTGGTGCTGCGGCGTTCGACGGCGCGCGCCAGGCGGGCGGCGACCACCTCGGGCGGATGGATGGTGCGGACGCCGGGGGGCATGTGCACGCGCAGTTGGTGCAGGGCCGCGAAGCCCTCGGCTTCGCGGATCATGTCGGTGTCCGCCCAGGCGGGGTAGGCGATGCCCACCGCGACGCCTTCGTGCGCCACCTCGGCCTGCAGGGTGTGCGCGAAGGCCTCCACACCCGCCTTGGAGGCGCAGTAGGCGCTCATCATCGGGGTGGCTCCGAGTGACGCGAGCGACGCCACCTGCAGGAAGTAGCCCGCCGTCGCCGTCAGATCGGGCAGGAACGCCCGGGCCGTGTGGGCGCTGCCCGTCACGTTCACGTCGATGACACGGCGCCATGTGGCGGGGTCCGACGTCGCGAAAGGGCCTCCCTCGGCGATTCCCGCGTTCGCCACGACCGCCGACGGCCGACCGAGGTGTCCGCGGACCTCGCCTGCCGCATCGTCCAGCGCGCGGTAGTCGGTGACGTCGACTTCGAGCGCCAGCGCCGCGGTGGGCAGGGAGGCCGCCAAGGCCTCCAGTTCGGGCCCCTCATGGCCGAGAAGGGCCAGGCGCGCCCCGCGGCGGGCCAGTTCGTGCGCCAGTGCCGCTCCCAGCCCGCGCGCGGCTCCGGTGACCACGACGGTCCGGTCCTGGAGCGGGCCGGCCGTCACCCGCTGTCCCTTCGGCGGTGCTCCTGGCTCGCGTCCGGCTCGCCGAGCCTACCCGCAGGCGGTGCCCCGCCCGAAGCGCTCCTCCCGGCCGAGGACAGCGGGCGTACCGGTGTCCCTTCCGGCGATGCGAGCCAGCGGGTGGAGATGTGCACACCGTCGAGTGGCCGGCCCCCCGACATCGCGGCGGCGGCCAGGCAGAACCGGACCCACATGTTGAGCTGGATCTCCTTCGCCAGGCGCAGGTGCGAGTACAGGAGGTGCACCAGGCGGTTGGCGGCGCACGCCCAGAGCTCGATCTCGAACACCAGCAGGCCGTCCTCCTCCCGCGCCCGGAACTGCACCTGACCGGCCTCCATGTGACCGCGCAGGGTCACCAGGTGCAGTCGACCGGCGTCGCGGTGAACGACCTTGACGGGTCCGTTCCAGGGGCCCGGCATCTCGACCAGCAGCTCGTCCGCGACGTCCAGACCGTGGTCGCGGAGCTCACCGGTGTGGATGTCGACCACCTCGGAGGGCACGAAGCGCTTGAAGTCGCAGCAGACCCATTCGACGAGCCGGTCCGGACCGACGTCGGCATCGGTGATGCGCACGCGGAAGAGCCGGTGGAACAGGGGGCCGCTGCCGTCCTGCGCCAGTTGCACCCGGGCGTCGACCGCCTCGGGCGGCAGCCGCGGTGGAAGGTCCGTCTCGTCACCCCGGCACTCGCCGCCTCGGTGCAGGGGCGTCGTCTCCCACAGATAGCGCCACGTGACCAGCCCTGTGCCCAGAAGCCACCGCGCGAGCACGGCGAGGGTCCGAGAACCGTTCGGTCGCAGCATCCGTGCCCCTCAGAGTGATAAAAGCGTACGAAATAACAGCAAAAGGTGTGTACCCCTGCGATGGGGTACACAAAAGGAAATGGCGGCACAAGCTACCGACTCCGGAGGCCCCCATGGTGGTCCGGCTCCTGCACCGTGCGGGTGTGCGGAGTGCTCATCTGCACCTCCTCTCACTGGCCTCCGTCGGCCTGTGCGTGACGCTGTGGGTACGCGCGAAGACCGTCGACCAGGAGCAGCGGGGGAACGCCGAGCGGCGCGCGCTCTTCGTGGGCCTGTGGCCGCCGATGCTGTGGCTGATCGGCGACTCGCTCGAAAGCCCGAGTGGCCTTGCGTGACTGGGTCTTCGGACGGCTCGACGCCGCACAGGCGTGGCGGGACCTCGCGGACGCGCGCGTCAACTACTCGCTCGACGAGGTACGCCGGCCGGCCTGGAACATCGACGTCCACCGCACCGCGCTGCCCGCCGAGCGACCCGGTCCGCCGGAGCCGGGAGGCTCGTGGGAGCAGGCCTGCCGCCTGGTCCGCGACTACGAGTTCTCGCCGCCGGAGATCGTGCGAGCGCTCTACGACCCGGCCGCACCGCTGCTCGGCCGGGACATGCTGCTGGAGGCGCGGTTCCACGGCATGCACTTCTACTGCGGTGTGCGCGTCACCAAGGTGGTGGACGAGACCCGCGACGGCACCGACCGCGTCTGGGGATGGGCCTACGAGACCCTGGAGGGCCACCTGGAACGCGGCCGGGTCACCTACGAGGTCGTGAAGCGGCAGGACACCGGCGAGGTGCTGTTCGTGGCCTCATCCCATTCGCAGGGCGCCCCGACTCTGGACCGGATCACCTTCCTCGGATGGCGCCTGTTCGGCCGCCGCACCCAGCTGCGGTTCTACCGCAGGTGTGCCGAACGGCTGCGCCTGTTCGTCGAGGCCGCGCTGCGCGGCGAGCACCCGCTGACCGGCCCTCCCTCCGCCGTCGGGCGACTGGTGTGCGCGCCCTCCGACGCGAGGATGCACCGCTGGGACGCGCTGGCGATCCACCGTGTCGCACCGGCGTGAGGCGCAGACGACGAAGAGGGCGAGCACCGTCTCCCCCGTCGGCGGCCCGGGACGTTCGCGCGCCGCAGATCACGATCGCTAGTCTTCTGGCATGTCATCGCCAACATCACCCGCCGGCGCACCCGCCCCTGTCGCCCCGGCTGGCGGGCTGCGCTTCGCGCCGGCCGCCGCCCTCGTCCTGGGGCTCGTGCTCGGCGCGGGCGGGGTCGGCGTCGCCTGGGCGCTCGGCGGCGGTGACGGCGCTGGCTACAGCGGCGCGGCCGGCGACGCCCGCCACGCCTGTGACGCCCTGGAGGGCTTTCACGAGACGGACGACACGGCCAAGGGTGCCAAGCGGGACATCGCCTTCAACCGCCTCGCCGCCGCCGGCGTGCTGTCCGACGCGGCGGCCGCCGGCGATCCCGAGTTCAAGCCGTTGGCCGAGGCCGTGCGCCGGGTGCTGAACCAGCAGATGCGCTTCGCCGACTTCAGCGAACCCGAGGCGAAGAAGGAACTGAAGGCCGCCCGGTCCGTGTGCGCCGGTCTGTGACCGGCGTCCGGGAGTCGCCGCCCGGCCGCCCGGGCCCGACCCGGGCGTCGAGCCGGCGGGCCGCTCAACGGCCGGCGGGCGAGCCGGGCCCGTCGGCGACGCCTGCTATCGGCCGGCAGGCAGGCGCTGCTCCGTGCCCTCCGCGGACGTCCCGGAGCTTCGGCCGGCAGCGCCGGTGCGGGGATCGCCGCCCCGTGCCCTGAAGGGCACATGGGCTTCGCTCAGCACGCGATGCACGAATCCGTACGACCGGCCGTGAGCCTCGGCTATGGCGCGGATCGACCGCCCCTCGCGATACTCCTTGACGAAGGCTTCGGCCAGCTCCTTGCGTGCACTGCCTGTTATCCACTTGCCCTTGTGCACGGACATCTCCTCTCGCATCGTCGAGTGATCACCGGTTTCCCGCGTCGACGCGACCCATGTGCGTGAGCTGTGCAGCACGAAAACGCCGGGTGCGGTCGGGGTGGCTGTTGGTCTAATACGCGGATGGAGAACATCCCGGACGCGGAAGCCGCACTCTCCGACCCGTGGCTCGCGTACTTCGACGACCGCGGGCACACGGGTGTCCGCCGTGTCGGCGCCGGTGTCGAGGGCGTCGTCTACCGGCTGGGCGGGGGCCGGGTCGCCAAGGTGTGGAGTGGTCGTTCGCCGGCCGACGTGGATCTCACCCGGCAGGTGTACGCGGACATCGCGCGCCACCCGCTGCCGTTCTCCACCCCGGAGATCCTCGACGTCGAGGACCACGGGGGCGTCCTGGTGACGTACGAGCGTGAGCTGCCCGGAGGCTCGTTGCGGCCCGACTCCGCGCACCTGGCCTATGAGCGCGAACTGTCCACCCGGCACAGCGACGTGCTGCTCGCCGTTCTGCGTGGCCTGGCGTCCGTACCCGGCACCGACGCCATGCGCCGGTTGACCGTCCGTGGTGACGACCGTCCGCTGTGGCGGGATCACGACTGCTTCCGCGACGCGCTCGTGGCCCTGGTCGCCCGGGCCGCAGCCCGGAACGGCGCTGCCCTGGCCGCCTGCGTGCCGGACTTCGACGCGGGAGTCGAACGCACGCTGGAGGCACTGCGGTCGCTCCCCGACGCCCCGGTGACAGCGATCCACGGCGACCTCGTCCCACCCAACATCCACGTCGACGCGGCCGGCCGGCCGGTCGCGGTGCTCGACTTCGGCTTCTACACGACCGCGGGCGACCCGGCCTTCGAGGCCGCCGTCACCGCTGCCGTCTGGGACATGTACGGGCCGCACGCCGAGGAGCACACAGCGGTCCTCACCAGGCTCTTCGCACACGAACTCGGATACGCGCCAGCGACGCTGACCACCTATCAGGCCGCGTACGCCCTCACCACCTACGACCTCTTCGGCCTGGACGACCGCGACGGACACTTCCGGTGGTGCGCGCAACAGCTGCGCCGCAACGCCGTGTTCAGTGCCTGACGCCGCTGCCGTCACCGCTCGGCCGTCAGCACTGCTCCGCCGCGAGCGCGCAGAGTTGTGAGCGGTTGGGCAGGCCGGTCTTGGCGATGAGGCTGGCGACGTGTTTCTCGACGGTGCGCGGCGATATGTAGAGCCGGGCGGCGATGTCCTTGTTGCTGGGGCGGTCGGCCAGCAAGCGGAAGATCTCGTACTCGCGGACCGTCATGCCCTTCAGGCGCAGCTCCGGCGGTATCCGGTCGCTGCCGGTGCGGTGCTGGCGCACCGGCGCGCCGATCGCGCGCAGGAGGGTCCGGCAGGCGCCGACCACCGCGGTGGCGGAGGTCCCGCGGAAGTGGTGCTCGGCCTCCCGCAGCCATCTTTCCGGCTCGCCCCAGTTGAGCGCGTGGGCCTCCTCCGCGATCAGCCGCTGCCCGAGGTGGCGGGCGGTGGGGTAGGGCGCGCCCGCCTGCTGGGCGAGGAGTGCCGTGCGTCCGGCCGCCTCGGGCCGGCCCTCCCGGCCGAGCAGGACGGCCTCGGCGAGCAGGACGAAGTGGTGGTTCCACCGCATCCTGCCCGCGGCGCTGCCGGCCAGCCGGTCGAGGTGGCCGCGGTCGGCCCGGCCGTCCAATAGGTCGAGCAGCAGACCGAGGCCGTGCCGTCCGCTCAGGTGGAAGGTGGTCGGGTTCTCGGCCTCCAGCGCCTCCAGGTCGGCCATGGTCCGGGCCGCCTGGTCCCGGTTCTCCTCCAGGAGGGCGCAGAAGACCCCGGCCAGACCGAGGGCCAGCGGCTCCTCGGGCGAGCGGCTGCCGCCCCAGCGTCCGAAGTCGGTCAGGGCCTCCTCCATGGCGGCGCGGTCGCCCTGGTGGGCGGCGAGTACCGCGCGGGCCATCAGCAGGTACCGGGCCACCGACGTGAGTTTCAGGCGGGTCGCCATGGTCAGCGTCTCGTCGCCCAGCGCCCGGGCCTCGGTGAACCGGCCGCGCAGCACGTCGTGCAGGGTGAGGATGCCGTCGATGCCGTAGACGACGGTGACCGCGCCGAGCCGCTGTGCCTCCGTGCGGGCCTCGTCGAGGGTGGCGGTGCTGCCGTCGTCCAGCCATCGGATGCCGCCGAGCCGGGTGAGCGCGTACATCCGCTGGAGCCACAGGCCGTGCCGCTCGGCGGTGTTCATCGCCTGTTCCAGGTAGGTACTGGCCTCCACCAGGTCGCGTTCGCGGGCGACCACGCCGAGGAGTTCCCACGCCTGGCAGGCGACCAGGGGCAGGCTCTGCCGCTCGGCGGTGCCGAGGGCCGCCCGGGCGAGCCGCTCGGCCCGCTGGGTGCGGTCCGGGCCCGGTGTGACGAGGCACAGGTACGCCTCCACCACGTCGGTCAGCGCGGTGTGCGCCTCGTCGGGCGCCGTCGCCAGCAGGCCGCGGGCCCGTTCGATCTGGTTGTTGCCGTCGGCCCAGCGGCCCGCCATGTACGCCACGTGGGCGAGGCGGGTGTGCAGGGCCGCCAGGCGGGCCGCGCCCAGTCCGGCTCCGGCGAGTTCGCGCAGGCTGCCGGCGAGGCTGAGCGCACGGGTCAGGTCCCCGGTCTCGGCGAGCGCGGGCAGCAGCGCCTCCAGGGCCTCGGCGCGGGCGGCGGAGTCGCCGCCCTCCGCCAGCAGCCGTTCGGCGCGGTCGAGCAACGCGACCGCGGATCCGACCGCGCCGTCGGCGAGGGCGCGGCGCCCGGCCTCGGTGAACAGCCGGCCGGCCCGGACGGGGTCGCCGGCGTCGGCGCGCAGGGTGGCCGCCAGGGGGCACCAATCGCCCGGCAGACCGGGGTTGAGGGTCTCGATCGCGTTCGCGGCCCGCTCGGACAGGGCGACCCGGGCGGTCGGGGTGAGCTGCGCGAGCAGTGCCTCCGCGGTCAGCGGGTGCTGGAAGGCGTACCAGTCGGGGGCGGGTTCGTCGGCCGCGACCAGCCGGGCCACCACGCTCGCGTGGAGGTGGCTGAGCAAGGTGCGGTCGTCGACGCCGGTCATCGACTGGAGCACCGATAAGGGGAAGCGCCGGCCGAGTACGGCGGCGGCGCTCAGCAGGGTCCGTCCCTGCGGCCCGAGTTGGTCGATGCGGTGGCTGGCGCTCTCCAGCAGCGCCCTGGGCATGTTGCGGCGGAGGTCGCCGACCACCCGCCAGGCGGCGCCCTCGCGGACGAGCGAGCCGCCGGCGACCGCGCCCTGGAGGAGTTCCTCGACGAGGAACGGGATGCCCGCGCTGTCCTGCCACATCTGGACGAGCACCTCGGCGGGCATCAGGCCGGGGTCGGTGTCCAGGCAGGAGGCGATCACCCGGCCGACCTCGTCGGCGTCCAGCGGTGCCAGCCGGAACACCGTCGCGCTGCCGCGGCGCCCGGCGGACTCGGCGAGGTTCAGCGCCTCGCCGGGATCGCACCGGAGGGTCGCCACCAGCATGAGCGGCTGCTGTTCGAGGTTGTCCACCAGGTACTCGACGATGGCGAGGGTCTCGGTGTCGGCGTCGTGCAGGTCCTCCAGCACCAGCAGGCAGCCGCTTTCGCGGCCGGCGTGGGCGAGCACCCGCAGGACCGCTTCCGCGAGCACCACCGTCGACCCCTGGTCGGGGGCGCCGGTGCTCCAGCCAGGGACGAGCCGGCCGAGCACCGGGCGGTACGGTCCGAGGCTCGCCTCGTCCGGTGTCACCCCGCCGCGGGAGAGCGGCATCAGGGCCTCGGTGAGGGGCCGGAGCGGCACCATCGGCCCGATGGTGCTGCTCCGGCCCTTCAGGACCCGGACGCCGGCGTCCAGCGCCGCTCCGATCAACTCGGCGACCAGCCGCGACTTGCCGATTCCCCCCTCTCCGACCAGGAACGCCGTGCCTCCGCGTGACCGGTTCAGATGCCGTAACGATTCGCCGAGCTCGGTGACTTCGGCCTCACGACCAATGAGATGAGCTGCCCGCAGACGCATACCTCCGGATAGTAGCCACTCGCTCACGAAGGTCACACGGTCGCGCGGACGGGGCGCGCGTGACGGTGGGTCAGGACGGGACCGACACGGTGGTGATGGTGGCGGAGCCGAGGCCGACGACCACGCCGCTGCCGAGGGTCATTCCGGCCAGCGCCCGGGTCCGGGCGCACGCCCCGTTCCAGCGGACCAGCCGGATCTCGCCGGCCGGGTCGGTGTCCGCCGCGGACGCGCCCGTGGCCTCGGCGTGGACGGTGCCGTTCTGCAGGAATCCGGACATGGGTGTTCCTTCCATGGACGTCGATCCGGCTGTGGATCGCTCTGTTTGCCGACTGTTCGTCTTGCGGAAAGGGTCGTCGTGGTGCCCGGGTCGCGGGCGCCGGACCGGACGGCGGTGCCGGGGCGTTCAGCCCCCACCGCCCGGGGCGGGGTCGAGCAGCAGGACCGAGGGCACGGTGTCGGCGAAGCCCAGCCGGAGCAGGGCGTAGCCGATGCCCGACAGTCCGGTGAGCAGGCCGGGGGTCGGTACGCGCCCGGGTGTCCCGCAGCGCGGCCCCCAGGCGTGGAGCAGGCCGAGGACCAGGCCGATCCGGCCGGTGAGGCTGCTCCGTGCCTCGGTGTGGCCGCGCGCGGCGAGAGCGGCCACCGCTTCCGCGATGCCCAGTTCGCCGTGGCAGAGGCTGAGGTCGGCCACCGGCGGGTGCTCGGTGAGCCGGCGGCTCACGTCCCCGGCCGGGCCGCTCCGCGGGCAGAGGCCGGCGTCGGCCGCCGCCAGGACGACGCCGCTCGTGCCGGAGCACCAGCCCGCGTCGAGCCGGTCCGCCGCCGCGAGGGCGGTGGTCAGCCTGGCCCGGCCGGCCGTCTCGGCCCGCGCGCCCGGCGGGCCGCCGGCGAACCGGGCGTGCCGGGAGAGCGCCCAGCCGATCCCCGCCTCGCCGAAGGCGAAGCCGAGGCTCTGCGGCGCCCCGTCGCGGGTCCGGCCGGCCGGCGCGAGCGCCAGCAGCCGGTCGGCGACGCGGTCGGCGAGGTCGGCGGCCTGCGGCAGACCGCGCTCGCGGTGCACCGCGTGCAGGGCGGCGAGCGCTCCGGCCAGGCCGGCCGACACGTCCGGCGGGGTGTCCTCGCCGAGCGCTGCCAGCGCCAGGGCGTCCAGCGCCGTCGGCAGGCACCCGGCGAGGTCGTCGTCGACCAGGGTGGCCACCCGGGCGAGGGCGTAGCAGACCCCGCCGAGGCCTTCGAAGCCGCCGGGGCCCACGGCCCGGCTGAGCGCCGGGTCGGCGGCCATCGCGGTGACGAGTTCGGGCACGGGGGCGAGCGCCGCCCGGGCCAGTTCGGTGTGCCGGGCGGAGCCGGTGAGCGCGCCGAGCTGGGCCAGGAAGAGGGCCACCCCGCTGTACCCCTGGGCCAGTCCGGCGCCCATGGGCAGCACCGTCCAGCGGTCGTCGACCGCCTCCAGGCCGATCCAGTTGGCCCGACCGTGCCCGTGCAGGGCCCGGCCGGCGATCTCGTCGGCGATCCCGGAGGCGGCGGCCAGCAGCGCGGAGGGTTCCGGCAGGGCGGCGGGAGCGGGGCGGGCGCGGCGGCTCACCCGGTGGTGGTGTCCGGCGGCGTCCGGCTCGACGGACGCCAGGGTGGCCGAGATGACCCACTCCTGGGCGCGGCGGTCGACGGTGCTCATGGCGGCGAGCTTCGCCCGTGCGGAGGCGAGGCCGGAGGTGTCCAGGACGCCGCCGACCACGCTTCCGTCCGAGGCGAGGACCTCCGGTGAGCCGGGCCGGTGGAAGAAGACGGGGACGTCGCCGTCCCACAGGTCGGCGATCTCGTACTCGATCAGGGCCTGGCGGGCCGGGTCGCCGTCCGAATCGGCCCACAGCACCGCGAACATGGCGTCCCGGTCGAGCCCGTCGCGCAGCACCTGCGGATGGGTCGCCTCCTCCAGCAGGGTGGCGTACAGCCTCGTCGGGCGGAGCACGAGCCGGCCGACCGCGTCCGCGCCGGCGGCCAGCGGCCCGGCGGGGCCGGACAGTTCGTCGCGGTGCCGGACGACGGCGTCGTACCCGGAGCGGAATCCCGCCAGTACGGCGGCCTGCCGGTCGGCGCTCCCCGGGCCGGCCCCGGCGCTGTAGGGCCGGTTCAGCGCGCCGGTGAACGGCGCCGGGCGGCGCACCAGGCGCATCTCGTCCGTGCCGGCGTCCTCCCAGACCATCCGGGTGTCGGGGGACTGCCCGCCGGGTGCGCCGCCCAGCGCGGAGACGTCGACCGCGCCCAGCTCGCCCATCAGGAGCTGCGGCAGCAGGCAGGTGCGGTGCACCGAGGAGGAGTGCGCCGCGGCGGCCGGGTCCGGCAGGGTGGTGCCGCCCTCGGGCAGGACGGGGTGCAGCAGCGTCTCGACGTCGACGAGCACGGGCTGGTCGCCGTGCGCGAGGACGTTCTCGTAGTGCAGGTCCACCCCTTCGAGGGTGTAGGCCAGCGCGATCAGCGCGCCCTGCCGGCGGTGGAACCGGTCGATCTCGGCCAGCGAACGGCACGTCCGGTGGTCGATGAACTCCAGCCACCCGTAGCCGTTCCCGGCCACCCAGCGCGGGGTGCGCAGCCCCAGGCCCGGTACTTTGCCGTCGAGCCAGCCGGCCATCCGGTCCAGCAGGGCGTGCTGGTCGACCGGGCGCGGCTTGTAGACCGCGCTGCCGCCGCCGGCGAACCGGAGCACCGCCACCGATCTGCCCCGCTGGTGCAGGTCCCCGAGTCCCAGCTCGACGGTGGCCAGCGGGCCCGGGTCGCGTCCGTCGAACAGTTCGTCGGTGAGCCGCCGCCGGTCGGCGGCGAGCCGCACCAGCAGTTCGGCGCCGGACCGGGCGGTGTGCCGGCAGGTCCGGGCCAGCAGCCGGGCGAGGACGGGGTATCCGGCGAACAGGCGGGCGAGACCGGCCCGGGTGCCCGTCCGGGCGGCGAAGTCGGCGAACCGGGCCGCCGCGGTGGCTCCGGACAGGTCGCCCGCGGTCCGCGCGGCGGCCAGCTCGACGACCAGGGTCCGGGCGGCCGCCTTGGTCAGCCGCCGGGTCAGCCAGTGCCCGTAGACCCCGGCGAACACCTTCGCGTCGTCGGGTTCGGCGCCGCCCGCCCCGGCCTGTTCGACCAGGTCGGCGACGGCCGCCGTGACCAACGGGCGCAGCACCGGTGCGAACACCGCCGCTCCGTCCGCCGGGTCGGCGGGCGCGGTCACCGCGGCCCCGCGGACCTCCGCGGGTTCCCCGGGGGCCGCGGCGAGCGCGTCTTCGACGAACGCCGCCCACTGCGGCTTGGCGAGCCGGCCGGCCAGCCGGGCCGCGGGTTCGGCGGCGAGCGCCGCCACCAGCCGGTCGTCGGCGCCGAGTCGGGCCGATCGCACGGACTCGCAGGCCAGCTCGACCGGCGAGCGGTGGCGCAGCCGGGCGGCCGGGCCCGCCGTCGGCGCCGCGGGCGGGTGCGGGGCCGACAGCCGTTCGCGGAGTGTCGCGGCCGGCGCCCACCAGGCGGGCGTCGCCCCCGTGGTGGGACAGGCGGTGTCGGTTGGGGTCACGTCCGTCACCCTTCCAGCGGTGTCACCCGCCCGTACAGGGAGTGGCACCCCCACATTCCGCGGCGGACTACCCAGTCGACGCCGCCGCCGGACCCCCCATACACGCCACCGGGCGGCCCGGCGGGGGCGACGGGCGGCCGCGACGGCACCGCGTCCGGGCGGGCGGGCCCCGGCAGGAGGTGCCGTCCGGCGGCGCCCGGCCGTGTGCGGTACGGCCGCCGGTGCACGGCCCGGGGGCGGTCCGGCGGGTACGGGAATGCGGGTAATCGCGCCCCATGCGGCGCGGCCCGCGGGTTGCCGAGACTCCTCGCCGAGAGGTTCGCCCCACGCTGACCGAGGAGTACACATGGGCAATCCCCTGTCGCTGTGCGTCGTGGCACTGGACCCGCTGCTCGAAGCCGGCGCCGTCAGCGCCCTGTCCGGCGATCCGGACATCACTCTGGTGCAGCCGGAGGAGCGGGCCGACGTGGCCGTGGTGATCTTCGACCGGGTGGACCGCCGGGAACTCGACCTGGTGGCCGCGACCGGCACCGGCCCGCACCGGCCCGCCGTCGTCGTGGTCGCCTCCGACCTGTCCCCGGCCGAGGCCGCCGAGGCCATCAACGCCGGAGCCCGGGGACTCCTGCGCCGGCACGAGGTCGACGCCGACCGGCTGGCGCGGACCGTGCGGACCGTGGCCGGCGGCGACTGCACCGTGCCGCCCGACCTGATCGACGGTCTCCTCGACCAGGGCACCGAGGTCGACCCGTATCCCGGTGTGCGGGGGCGCGGACCGGACTGGGGCCTGGACGAGCGGGAGCGCGCGGTCCTGCGGATGGTGGCCGACGGCCGGGAGACCGACGAGATCGCCAAGGAACTCTGCTACTCCCCGCGGACGGTGACCACCGTCGTACGCGACATCACCCAGCGGTTCCGGCTGCGCAACCGCGCCCACGCGGTGGCCTACGCGCTGCGGACGGGCCTGCTGTGACCGGCCTCGTCCTCGAAGCACCGCCGGAGTCCGTGCGGGGCGACGGCGTGCTGCGCGTGCACCTCGGCCCGGCGGGCGGAACGGCCCGCGACACGGTGGCCGCCGGTCTGCGCCGGGCCGGCGTCGAGCTGGCGGCCGGACGCTGCGAGGGGGCCGTCCGGGTGGCCGTCGGACGGACGCCCGGTGCGGCGCTCGACGGCTGGCCGGAACCCGGCGGCGGGCCCCTCCTGCTGGTCGCCGACACCTTCACGGCGGCGGGGGTGCGGCTGGCCGTACGGGCCGGGGCGGTGGCCATGCTGCAGTCCGCCGAGGCCACTCCGGAGCGCCTGCTCACCGCCGTCCGCGCCGCCCGGTACGGCGAGGGCCGGATGTCCTACGACGTCCTGGTCCGCCTCCTCGACCGGGCGGGCGGCGAAGCGGAACGCCCGCGCCCCGGCCGGGACTCGCCGCTGACGGCCCGGCAGCAGACGGTGCTGGCGCTGGTCGCCGAGGGGCACGGCAACGCGGCCATCGCCCGTGAGCTTCGCTGCTCCCAGCACACCGTGAAGAACGTCATGTACGACCTGATGACGCGCCTCCACGTCCGCAACCGGGCCCACGCGGTGGCGTACGGCGTCCGCACCGGGCTGATCTGACCCGGTCGCGGCCCCGGCCAGAGACATTGACGCAGCAAAAGCCGCGAGGGGCGCTGCCGCTCCTTCCCTACTGCGCCGCCGTACCCGGGCGGCAAGCTCCGGACGTGCCCCGGCCACCCGAGGCGCGCGACGACCTACCCGACTTCCTTGGAGGTGAGCCGGTGGACCGCGGTGACGGCCGGACGACATCCTTCTCGCAGCAACGGCTGTGGTTCCTCGACCAACTGCGACCCGGCACGGCGGACCATCTGCTGCCGCTGGCGCTGCGCCTGCGCGGCGGCCTCGACACCGAGGCCCTCGCCGCCGCCCTGACCGCCGTGGCCGACCGGCACGAGGTGCTGCGCACCCGGTACGCGGCCGCCGACGGCGACCCGGTGGCCCACGTGGTCCCGCGGGTCGAGGTCGCGCTGGAGACGGTCGAGGCGCCCGCCGCCGACGCGGCCGGCATCGCCGCGGTCCTCGACCGCGCGGTGCGCCGGCCGGTCGACCTGTCGACGGCGCCGCCGCTGCGGGTCACCCTGGCGCGGCTCGCGCCCGACGACCACCTGCTGGTCGTCGTGGTGCACCACATCGCCTTCGACTTCTCCTCCTGGAACATCCTCACCCGCGACCTGGCCGCGGCCTACCGCGCCAGGACCACCGGCGTCCCCCACGGGCTGCCGGAGCTTCCCCTGCAGTACGCCGACCTCGCGGCCCGGCAGCGCGAGCGGTCGGCGGGCCCCCGGCTCGCCCGCGGCCTCGGCCACTGGCGGTCGCGGCTGGCGGGCCTGCCGCCGCTGGACCTGCCGACCGACCGGCCGCGCCCCGCCGAGTTCGACGGCACCGCCGCCGTGGCCCGGTTCACCCTCCCGGCCGACCTGGTGGCAGCGGCCGACCGGCTGGCCCGGGCCCACCGCGCCACCCGGTTCATGGTGCTGCTCGCGGCCTTCCAGGCCCAACTGGGCCGCTACAGCGGGCAGAGCGACTTCGCCGTCGGCACCCCGGTCGCCGGCCGCGGCCACGCCGCCGCCAGGGATCTCATCGGCCCCTTCGTCAACACCGTGGTCCTGCGCGCCGACCTGTCCGGCCGGCCGAGTTTCGGCGCCCTGGTGGACCGGGTCCGCAACGCGTCCCTGACCGACCTCACCCACGCCGACACCCCGTTCGAGCGGGTGGTGGGCGAGCTGGCACCGCCCCGCGACCTCAGCCGCAACCCCCTCTTCCAGGTCTCGTTCCTGACCCTCGACTCCCAGGCCGAACCACCCGACCTGCCCGGCCTGTCGGTCGAGGTGGTGCCCACCCCGGTCGCCGGGACACCGTTCGACCTGGCGCTCGACCTGCTCGGCCGCCCCGACGGGAGCCTCGGGCTGCGCCTGCAGTACGCGACCGCGCTGTTCACGCCCGAGACGGCCGCCCGCATCACCGAGGACTACGTCCGGCTGCTGCGCGCGCTGCTCGCCGCCCCGGACGAGCCGCTGGCCCACGCCACCGCCGCACTCCGACCGCTGCCCGGCGGCGAGCGCCGCCGCCGGCTGGCGCTCGGCCTCGGCAGCGCCCGCACCGTACCCCCGCGGACCGTCACCGACCTGTTCGAGCAGCAGGCGCGCCGCACCCCGCACGCCACCGCCGTCCGCTCCCACGACGGCGAGCTGAGCTACGCCGGACTCGACGAGCGGGCCGACGAGCTGGCGCACCGGCTGCGCGGCCTCGGTGTCGGCCGCGGCGCCCGGGTGGGTGTCCTGCTGGAGCGCGGCACCGGGCTCCTCGTCGCCCTGCTCGGCGTCCTCAAGGCGGACGCCGCCTATGTCCCGCTCGACCCCCTGCACCCCGCGCGGCGTATCGGCGGGCTGGTCGCGGGCACCGAGGCCGCCGTGGTCGTCACCACCGGCCCGCTGGCCGGACGGGTGGCCGGCACGCAGGCGAGGACCCTCCTGCTCGACGGCGCCCCGCCGCCGGCCGGCCCGGCGCACCGGCTCGACCGGACCACCGGCCCGCACGACCTGGCGTACGTCTTCCACACCTCCGGCTCGACCGGCGCTCCCAAGGGCGTGCAGATCCCGCACGGCGCCCTGACCAACTTCCTGCACGCGATGGCGGCCCGGCTGGCACCGCGGCCAGGGGACACCGTCCTCGGCGTCACCACCGCCTCGTTCGACCCCTCGATGCTGGAGCTGTGCCTGCCGCTGCTGGCCGGCGCCCGGCTGGTGCTGGCCGACGCCGAACAGGCCCGCGACCCCGAGCGCCTGATCCGGCTGATCGGCGAGACCCGCCCGGACCTGCTCCAGGCCACCCCGTCGATGTTGCGGATGCTGGTCGACACCGGCTGGACCCCCGGCCCCGGCCTCACCGTGCTGTCCGGCGGCGAGAAGCTGCATACCGACCTGGCCGCGGCGCTCGCCGCCGGCGGCGCCCAGGTCCTGGACCTGTACGGACCGACCGAGGCCACGATCTGGACCAGTGTGGCCGAGCACGCCGTCGACGGGCGGGTACGGCAGTGGGCCGCGGTGGACAACACCACCGTCCGGGTGCTCGACGACCGGCTGGAGCCGGTGGCCGAGGGCGTCACCGGGCACGTCTGCATCGGGGGCGACGGCCTCGCCTGGGGCTACCGGGGGCGGCCCGCGCAGACCGCCGGCGTCTTCCTCCCGGACCCGCACGCCACCGCGCCCGGCGGCCGGCTCTACGCCACCGGCGACCTCGGCCGGGTCCGCCCGGACGGCTCGCTGGAGATCCTCGGCCGCAGCGACCACCAGGTGAAGATCCGCGGCCACCGGATCGAACCGGGCGAGATCGAGGCCGCGCTGCTGGCCCTCGACAGCATCCGCGCCGCCGTGGTGCACCCGACGCCGGACGCCGACGGCGGCCGGCAGCTCACCGCCTACCTGGTCGCCGAGGACGCCCGCACCCCTCCCGCGCCCGACGCCCTGCGCGCCGAACTGCTCGACTCCCTGCCCCACCACCTGGTCCCGGCCACGTTCGTCCTGCTGGACGCCATCCCGACCGCGGTGAGCGGGAAGGTCGACCGCCACGCGCTGCCGGTGCCGTCGCCGCAGGCGGCCGGTCCGGCCGCCGCTCCCCGCACCCCGCGGGAACGGTCCGTGGTCAGGGTCTGGGAGGAGGTCCTCGGCGCCACCGGGATCGGCGCCCACGACGACTTCTTCCTGCTCGGCGGACACTCGCTGCTCGCCACCCGGGTGTCCGTGCGCCTGCGCGCCGCCCTCGGGGTGGACGTCCCCGTACGGGCGCTGTTCGACCACCCCACCGTCGCCGCCCTCGCCACGGCCCTGGAGGGCTACCCGCTCCTGGCCGCGGACGGCCCGCTGCCGCGGCTGACCGCCCGCCCGCGCGGCGAGCGCACGACCGCGGGCCGCTGACCGAAACCGCCTCCTCTCCTCCTCGCCCAAGGACCGCCATGACCCTCGTTGCGACCACCGACACCTCCGTCTTCGAGAAGATCGAGTCCGAGGTGCGGATGTACTGCCGTACTTTCCCCGTGGTGTTCGAGCGCGCCAAGGGCGCGCTGCTGCACACCGACGACGGCCGGGCCTTCATCGACTTCTTCTGCGGCGCCGGCAGCCTCAACTACGGGCACAACCACGACGCCGTCAAGCGGCGGATCCTCGACTACCTCGCCGACGACGGCCTCATGCACGGCCTCGACATGCACACCGTCGCCAAGCGTGACTTCCTCACCCGCTTCACCGAGGTCGTGCTGCAGCCGCGCGGGCTCGACTTCAAGGTGCAGTTCACCGGCCCGACCGGGACGGACGCGGTGGAGGCCGCCCTCAAGCTGGCCCGCCGGGCGACCGGTCGCACCGGGCTGACGGCGTTCACCGGCGCCTACCACGGGATGTCGCGCGGTGCGCTGGAGGTCACCGGCAGCCGCCGTGCCCGCCGCGCGGGCACGGTCGCCGGCGGGGACGTGACCTTCGTCCCCTTCGAGGACGGCCCGCTCGGCCCGTTCGACTCGATCGGCCTGATCGAGCGGCTGTGGGCGGACCCGTCCTCCGGCACCGAACCGCCCGCGGCGGTCGTCGTCGAGGCGGTGCAGATGGAGGGCGGCGTCCACCCGGCGAGCCGGGAGTGGCTGCGCCGGCTGCGCGAGGTGACCGAACGGTACGGGGTGCTGCTGGTCCTGGACGAGATCCAGACCGGGTGCGGCCGCACCGGCGCGTTCTTCGGCTTCGAGGAGTCCGGGATCGTGCCGGACATCGTCACCGTCTCCAAGTCCCTGAGCGGCTACGGGCTGCCCCTGTCGCTCACGCTGTTCCGCCGCGAGCTGGACCTGTGGCAGCCCGGCGAGCACACCGGCACGTTCCGCGGCAACCAGCTCGCCTTCGTCGCGGCGACCGCGGCGTGCGAACTGTGGCAGCAGGACGACTTCCTGACCGGTCTTCAGCGGGGTGCGGAGCGCCTCGCCCGGTTCCGGGCCGACGCGGCCGCGCTGGACCCCGGCCTCGTGCTGCGCGGCCGGGGCATGGTGCTCGGCGTCGACACCGCCCGGGCCGGCGGCGCGGAGCGGGCCGAGCGCGTCCAGCGCCACGCCTTCGAGCACGGCCTGATCGTCGAGCGCTGCGGCCGCTACGACGAGGTCCTCAAGGTGATGCCCCCGCTGACCATCGCCCCCGACCTGCTCGACGAGGGGCTCGGCATCCTGCTCGACGCCCTGCAAGCGAACTGACGGCCAGTTACCCGAGGAGGGACTCCAGATGCCTCGCCCCCACCGCCGCCACCTGATCTCCGTCGACGACCTGACCGACCGGGAGCTGCGCTGGCTCGTGCACCGCGGCGCCCAGTACGCCGCCGGCGAGTGCGACGGCGCCCGGCCGCTCGCCGACGCCGTCGTCGGCGTCCTGTTCCGCAAGACGTCCACCCGGACCCGGACCGCGTTCTCGGCCGGCGCGCTCCGGCTCGGCGGGCGGCTGATCACCTACGGTCCCGGCGACCTCCAGGAGAACACCGGGGAGAGCTCCGAGGACACCGGTGACGTGCTCTCCCGCATGCTCGACGTGCTGGTGGCCCGGACCGCGGGCAGCACCGAGGAGCTGCGCGCCTACGCCGCCCAGCGGCGGATGGCCGTGGTCAACGCGATGAGCGCCGCCGAGCACCCCACCCAGGCCCTCACCGACCTCACCACGATGCTCGGCCGCTTCGGCCGGATCGAGGGGCTGCGGGTGCTGTACGCCGGCGAGGGCAACAACACCGCCTCCGCGCTCGCGCTGGCCCTCAGCCGGTTCCCCGGCACCGAGCTGCACCTGCGGACCCCGCCCGGCTACGGACTCGACCCGTCCTTCCTGGACCGGGCGGGCATCCACGCCAAGGAGTCGGGCGCGCTGGTCGAGGAACTGCACCACATGGCCGACCTGCCCGAGGTCGACGTCGTCTACACCACGCGCTGGCAGACGACCGGCACGACCAAGGCCGACCCCGACTGGCGGCGCGTCTTCGCCCCGTTCCAGGTGAACGCCGCCGTGATGGCGGCCTGTCCCGGCGCCGACTTCATGCACGACCTGCCCGCGCACCGCGGCGACGAGGTGACCGGCGAGGTGCTGGACGGCCCCGCGAGCATCGCGTTCCAGCAGGCCGAGAACAAGTACCACAGCGCCCGCGCCGTTCTGGAGTGGTGCCTCGGCGGCATCCCGGCAGAGCCGGCCTGACGACCGGCCGGCCGCCGGCCCGGCGCACTCTTCCCAGGAGGTAGCACAGCAATGTCCGACACCATACGCATGCCCGGCGGCGGGTGGCGCCTGTGGCCGCACTTCGCGCTCCGCGGGCCCGGCTTCCCCGCCACGGGGGTACTCCGGCTGGCCCCGGAGGGCCTGGCCTCGGCCGCGGACAAGTTCGCCCCCGGGGAGGTGCCGGCGGGGGCGGACTGGGAGGCGTTCGAGGAGGCCTTCTCCGCGGCCGCCGTGCGCACCGCGCGCGACCTCCAGGAGATCGCCGCCTCGGCGCCGTTCCGGGCCGCGGTCGCCTGGCAGAACCGTGCGGTGCTGCGCACCGGCATCAAGCCGTTCCTCGACTGGACGCCGTCCGCCGAGGGCCGCACCAGCATGCCCCGCCAGCGCGAGGAGCTGGTCGCCCACTACTGGCAGCGGTTCTGCGTCAAGAACGACACCATCGGCTTCTTCGGACCGGTCGGCTGGGGCACCTTCGACACCGCCCGGCGCGGCGTCGAGGTGCATCCCGGCACCGGCCTGGTCGCCGAGTCCCGGGTCTACTTCTCCAGCTGGTCGATGGACGCCCTCGCCAAGGCGATCGACCGCGACCCACGGGTGCGCGCCTGGACGCCGCCGCGCCAGGTCCCGTACGTCCGGGTGGTCGACGGCACGGTGCGCCTGCCCGGCCGTCCACCGCAGCCCGCCCCCGAACCCGCGCTCACCGTCCTGCGCCTGTGCGACGGGCGCCGGACGCCCGCCGAGATCACCGCCCTGGCCGCCCGGGAGCTGGGCCGGGACCTGCCGGCCCGGGAGGTGACCGGGGCCCTGGAATGGCTGGTCGCACGCCGCCTGATCGGCTGGAAGCTGGAGGTGCCCGCCGGCACCTACCCCGAACGGGAACTTCGCGCCCTGCTGGAACGCATCGGCGACCCGGCGGTACGGGAGCCCGCCCTGGCCAGGCTGGCCGTGCTGGAGGACGGGCGCGACCGGGTCGGGCGGGCCGGCACCGACACCGAGGAGCTGACCGCCGCGCTCGCCGCCCTGGAGGCGGACTTCGCCGAGATCACCGCGGTCAGCGCGGTCCGCGAGAAGGGGGCCAGGACCGCGCCCAACCGCGCCCTCGTGTACTCCGACTGCCGCCGGTCCGCCACGGCCACCGTGGGCACCGCCGTCCTGGAACGGCTCGCGCCGCTGGAGCTGTGCCTGACCGCGGCCCGCTGGATGACCAACCGGTACGCCGAGGCCGTCGGGGCGCGCATCCACCAGGCCTACCTGGAACTGCGGGAGCGGCACCAGCAGGTCGACCTCGGCTCGCTCTGGTTCGCCTGCCTGCCCGCCCCGCACCCGGAGTCCTTCACCGACATCGAGCGCATCCAGGCCGAACTGCGCGAGCGCTGGGGGCGGATCATCGACGCCCCGGCCGGCGCCCGGCGGGTCTCGCTGTCCAGCGCCGCCATCGCCGGCCAGGTGCGCGAGGCGTTCCCCGAGGGCGGGCGCGGCTGGTCGCTCAGCAGGTACATCAGCCCCGACCTGCTGATCGTCGCCGACGATCCGGGCGCCGTGGAACGCGGCGAGTTCCAGCTCGTCATCGGCGAGTTGCACGTCGCCATGAACACCATCGGCCAGTCGCTCTTCGTCCACCAGCACCCCGACCGCGGGCAGTTGACCGAGGAGACCACCCGCGACTTCCCCGGCCCGCGGCTGCTGCCCATGCTGCCCAAGGAGCTGCCGCTCAAGTGGTCCGCGCGCAGCCGGCAGTCCCTGGACCGCCCGGAGGACCACTACGTCGCCCTCGCCGACCACAGCGCCGACCCGCACCGCCCGCGTACCGTGCGCTCCGGCGACGTGCGGGTGGAGGAGCGCGAGGGCCGGCTCGCCGCCGTACTGCCCGACGGTTCCGTCTTCGACCTGCTCGACGTGTTCTGCCACGCGCTCACCAACCGTGTGATGGACCGCTTCACCCTGCGCCAGGACGGCGACCACTCGCCCCGGATCACCATCGACTCCACCGTCGTCGCCCGGGAGAGCTGGCGGTTCACCGGCTCCTCGCTGGCCTTCGCCGACGACAAGAGCGAGGCGCGGCGGTTCGTCCGGGCCCGGCAGTGGCGCGACGGCCACGAACTGCCCCGCTTCGTCTTCGTGGTCTCCCCCACCGAACCCCGGCCGTTCTTCGTCGACTTCGACAGCCCCGTCTACGTCAACATCCTCGCCAAGGCCGCCCGCCGGCTCGCCCGCAAGGACCCCGACGCCCGGCTCACCGTCACCGAGATGCTGCCCACCCCCGAACAGGCCTGGCTCACCGACGACCGAGGCCGGCGCTACACCTCCGAACTCCGCCTCGTCGCCGTCGACCGGAGCACCGCCCCCGGGGAGCCGGCATGACCGGCACCGCACGGACGACCTTCGTCGAGGACATCCGCGCGCACGCCGACCGCGCCCCGCACTCCCCCGCCCTGCTGACCGCCGACGGCCCGACCGGCTACGGCGCACTCGCCGCCCGGATCGACCGGCTCGCCGCCCGTCTCCTCGCCCACGGCGTGGGGCCGGAACGGGTCTGCGCGGTGGCCCTGCCGCCCGGCGCCGACGCCGTGGTCGCGACCGCCGCGGTCGTCCGGGCCGGCGGGGCGGTCCTCACCCTGGACACCGGCCTGCCCGACCGGCGGCTCGCCGCGCTCGCCGCCGGCGGCGGCGCGGCCCACCTGATCACCTGCGCCGCCCTCGCCGACCGCCTGGGACCACTGGTCGACGCGCCCGCCGTCCTGCTCGACCGGCTTCCCGCCGCAGGGCCGCCGCCGGCCGCCTTCAGCACCCCGCACCCGCACTCGCTCGCCTACGTCAGCCACACCTCGGGCTCGACCGGCGCGCCCAACCCCGTCCTGATCGAGCACGGCGGTCTGGACACCTATCTCCGCGCCGTCGTCCGCGACAACGCCCTCGGCCCCGGCACCGTCACCCTCCAGCTCGCCCCGCCCGGCTATGACGCGTCCATCCGGGACACCTTCGCACCGCTCGCCGCGGGCGGGTGCGTCGTCCTGGTCGACCGCTCGCGGCTGCTGCGCGCCGAGGCCTTCGCCGACACCGTCGCCGAGTACGGCGTCGACACCCTCCTCAGCACCACTCCGTCCTTCCTGGGCTTCCTCGCCCAGTCACCCCGCGCGGCCGAGGGGCTGCGCTCCCTGCGCCTGGTCTGCTCCAGCGGTGAGTCGCTGCGCCCCTTCCTCGCCGCCGGCGGGCGTGCTCTGGTCGGCGGCCGGCTGGTGAACCAGTACGGGCCCAGCGAGTGCACCATGACCTCCACCCGCTACGAGGTGCCGGCCGACCCCGACACCTCCGCCGACACCGTCGGCACCGCCATCCACGGCACCGTCGTACGGCTGCTCGACCCGCGGGGCCGCGAAGTCCCGGACGGGCGGACCGGCGAGGTGCACATCGGCGGCGCGGGCGTGGCCCGCGGCTACGGCGGGCTGCCCGCTCTGACGGCCGACCGGTTCCCGCCCGATCCGTACGGGCCGCCCGGCGCACGGCTGTACCGGACCGGCGACCTCGCCCGGCGTGCCCCCGACGGCACCCTCACGTACCTCGGCCGGGCCGACCGCCAGATCAAGATCCGCGGCCACCGCGTGGACCCGGCCGAGGTCGAGGGCGCCCTGCTCGCCCATCCCGAGGTCACCGGCGCCGTGGTGACCGCGGAGACCGACGACCGGGGTCGTACCTGGCTCGCCGCGCATGTCACCGGCCCGCTCGGGAGCACCACCGACGCCCGGTTGCGCGCGCACCTGGCCCGCACCCTGCCGCCGCACATGATGCCCAGGCGGTTCACCCGGCTGGAGCGGCTGCCCGTCACCCACAGCGGCAAGGCCGACCGGCGGGCCCTGCGCGCCCCCGTGCCGGAGCCCCTGTCATGACGGCCGCGGACACCCGGATCGCACCGGCCGCCGTCCCGGCCGCCGCCGACCGGATCGCGCCCCATGTGCGGCACACCCCGCTGCTGCGCCGCGACGTTCTGCCCGGACTGCTGGTCAAGGCCGAACACCTCCAGCACAGCGGGTCGTTCAAGCTCCGCGGCGCGGCCAACGCGATGCTCGCGCTCGGCGCCGACGAGGTGGTCGCCGGCTCCTCCGGCAATCACGGCATCGCGGTGGCCACCCTCGGCCGCACGTTCGGCGTCCGGGTCACGGTGGTGATGGCGGCCGGCGCGGCCGAGGCGAAGGAGTCGGCCATCCGGGCGCTCGGCGGCCGGGTCGTCCGGGTGCCCGGCGGGGTGGCCGACCGCGACCGGTACGCCAAGGACCTCGCCGCCCGCACCGGCGCCGTACTGGTGCCCTCGTCCGACCACGAACTCGTGGTGGCCGGACAGGGCACCGTCGGTCTGGAGGTGTTGCGGGACGCCCCCGACCTCGACGCGGTCTTCGTGCCGGTGGGCGGCGGCGGCCTGCTGGCCGGCGTCTGCCTCGCCGCCGCCCACCTGCGCAGCGCGGTCCGGATCATCGGCGTGGAACCCGACCGGGCCCGGCGCTACGCCCGCTCCCTCGCCGCCGGCCGCCCGGTCGAAGTGCCGCCCAGCGACTCCGTGGCGGACGGGCTGCGCGGCCAACGGCCCGGCGAGGTGATCCTCCCGATCGTCCGGCAGCGGGTGGACGAGCTGATCGGTGTCGGCGACCGGGCCGTGCTCCGCGCGATGGCCCTGCTGCACCGCGCCGGCATCCCGGCCGAGCCGAGCGGCGCCGCCGCCCTGGCCGGCGCCCTCCGGCTCGGGCTGCCCGGCCGCAGCGCCGTCGTCGTCTCCGGCGGCAACAGCGCCGCGGCCCTGGGCGCCGCCCGGTCCGCGCACGCGGGCACCGGCCGCTGACCGGCCGCGCCGCGTCTTTCCGTCTCCCTTGTCCGCATCCACACCACTTCGAAGAAGGACGGGCCATGAACCCCATCGACACCGCCGAACTCACCCGGCTGATCACCGGCTACTACCGCGAGACGCTCGGCGACGACACCCTCGACGCCACGAGCGACTTCTTCGAGGCGGGCGGCGACTCGCTCGCCGCCTTCCAGATCGTCCACCGTCTCCAGGAACTGCTGGACGCCGAGATCGCCGTCGCCCTGGTCTTCACCTACCCGTCCCCGGCCGAGCTGGCGGACGTCGTCGTCGACGACCTGTCCCTCGCTCCCGCGTCGGCCTAGGAGGCACCGGGATGCACGAGGGATCCGTCTCTCTGAGCGGCCGCTGGCGGCTGTGGGACCAGGTCGCGGTGCGCGGCGCGGGGTTCCCGGCGGACGGGGTGCTCCGGCTCGCGCCGGAGGGCCTGGCCACGGCAGCGGACAAGTTCGGGCCGCGGGACGCCCTGTCCGGCGCGGCCTGGAATGCCTTCGAGACAGAGTTCGCGCAGGCCGCCGTCCGGGCGGCCGTGAGCGCGCAGGAGATCGCCGCCTCCGGGCCGTTCCGGGCCGCGGTCGCCTGGCAGAACCGGGGGGTGCTCGACTCGGCTCTCCGGCCGTTCCTCAACTGGTCGCCGGCGACCGCGGGCCGCACCTTCAAGCACCGCCAGCGCGAGGAGCTGGTCGCCCACTACTGGCAGCGGTTCTGCGTCAAGAACGACACCATCGGCTTCTTCGGACCGGTCGGCTGGGGCACCTTCGACACCGCCCGGACCGGCCTGGCCGTCGAGCCGGGCACCGGGCTGACCGCGTCCTCGGAGGTGTTCTGGTCCAGTTGGTCGGTCGACGCCCTGGCCCGGGAGATCGACGCCGACCCGGCGGTGCGCCCTTGGACGGCGCCCCGCCGGGTGCCGTTCGTACGGCTGGAGGAGAACGCCGTACGGCTCCCCGCCAGGCCGCCGCGACCGGTGCCGCCGCAGACGCTCCGGCTGCTGCGCCTGTGTGACGGCACCCGCTCCGTCCCGGCCCTCCAGCGGGAGCTCGGCCCGGGAACGGACGTACCCGCCCTGCTCGACGAACTGGTCCGGCTGCGCTGGATCACCTGGCGGCTGGACGTGCCCGCCGACATCCGGCCCGACCGCCGGCTGCGCGCCTGCCTGGAACGGATCGGCGAGCCCGCACTGCGCGCCGCGGCGCTCGCCCGGATGGACGAACTGCACAGCGCGGTCGAGGCCGTCCGGGCGGCGGCCGAGGACCCCGAGCGCCTGGTCGCGGCCCTCACCTCCGTCGAGCAGACGTTCCAACGAGTGACCGACGCGGCCGCCAAACGCGAGAAGAGCACCACGACGGCGCCCGGCCGCGCCGTGGTCTACTCGGACAGCCGCCGCGCCGCCCGGGTGACGCTCGGCAGCCACGTACTGGCCGCGCTCGCCCCACTCGACCTGCTGATGTCCGCGGCGGCCTGGCTCTGCGCCGCCCTGGCCGCCCGCGTGACGGAGCGCGTCACCGAGGTCTACGAGCGGCTGCGCGCCGACGCCGGGCCCGGACAGACGGTGGACCTCGCCGCCTTCTGGTTCGCCTGCATGCCGGTCCTGCACGGGGCCGCTGCCGCCGACGCCGCCGGCCTCCAGGCGGAGTTCGAGCGCCGCTGGCAGCGGATCCTCGCGCCCTCGGCGGGGGTGCGGCGCGTCACGGTCTCCGGCGCGGACATCGCCGGCCGGGTGGCGGAGGCCTTCGGGCCGGCCACCGCGCCGGGCTGGACCGCGGCGCGGTACATCAGCCCGGACGTGATGATCGCGGCGGAGGACGCCGACGCCGTCGAGCGCGACGAGTTCCACCTCACCCTCGGCGAACTCCACCTGGCGGCCAACACGCTGGGGAACGAGCTGTTCGTCAACCAGCACCGCGATCCCCGCGAGCTGTTCGACCGCACCGACCGGGACCACCCGGCGCCACGGCTGATGCCGCTGCTGCCGAAGGAGCACAAGTCCCGGCTCTCCGCCCGCATCCGGCACGCGCTGGTACGGCCACGGGACTACCAGGTCGCCCTCCTCGACAACACGGCGGACCCGTTCCGCGGCCGCACGGTGCCGAGCGCCGACGCCGTGGTGGAGCACCGCGACGGCCGGCTCTGCGTGGTGCTTCCCGACGGCGCGGTGTTCCCGGCCGTGGAGGTGTTCGCCCATGTGCTGACCACGCTGGTGACGGACCGGTTCCGGCTCCTGCCGGAAGCCGACCACTCCCCGCGGGTCACCATCGACCGGATGACGGTGGCCCGGGAGACCTGGCGGTTCACCGGTTCCTCGCTGGCCTTCGCCGACGACAAGAGCGAGGCCGGGCGGTTCGTCCGGGCCCGGCAGTGGCGCGACGGCCACGAGCTGCCCCGCTTCGTCTTCGTGGTCTCCCCCGCCGAACCCCGGCCGTTCTTCGTCGACTTCGACAGCCCCGTCTACGTCAACATCCTCGCCAAGGCCGCCCGCCGGCTCGCCCGCAGGGACCCGGCAGCCCGGCTCACCGTCACCGAGATGCTGCCCACCCCCGAACAGGCCTGGCTCACCGACGACCGAGGCCGGCGCTACACCTGCGAACTCCGCCTCGTCGCCGTCACCGACTGAACCGCCCCACGGTCCACGCCGCACCGCCGAACCGGGCCGGGCTCCTCACCAGGAGCCCGGCCCGGTCGCGTGTGGTGCCGGTTCGGCGCGGTTCGTCGGGGCCGGGCGGACGGGCGGGTTCCGGCGCAGGTGTCACGCACGCCGGGGCGCCGGGCGAAGAGGCCACCCGTCACCAGGTCGTCGCCCCGACGGCCGACGGTCCGATCGGGAGCCTGGCGCTCCGGCGTAGACGGCAGCGCGGTGTGCGGTCGGCGGGCGGGACGGGGCACCGGTCATCGGTCGGCTGTCGGCACACGCCGCCTACCCACGACGACGGGAGGGCGGGGGGCTCCCTGCGCCCCCGCCCTCCCGGCCGTCCCGCCCGCCCGTGTCAGCCGGCGCCCTCCGCGCCGGCGCCGTCGAGGATTCCGGTGAGGGCCTCGGCGAGCCGGCCGAGGTGCGGTGGCTTCAGGACGCCGAAGTGGTCACCGGTGATCCGGTGCAGCGTCACGTCCCCGGTCAGCTCGCGCCAACGGGCGAGGTAGTCGGGGAACGACTGCCCGGAGGCCACCTCGTGCTCGCCGTCGGCCAGTTCGTCGCTGGCGATCAGGTGCAGCCGGCCCGGGTACGGGCGGTGCCGGTAGGTCAGACACATCTCCATGACCTCCCGCCACATCTTCGCGGAGGGCAGCCAGACGTCGCCGGCGCCGTGCTCCGGCAGCGTGATCCCCACCTCCGGGTCGACGTCGTCCACCAGGTGTTCGAGCAGCGCCAGGGTCTCCGCCCGCAGCTGCGAGGTGTCCTGCCCGTGCGGCGCCGCGGCCAGCTCCGTCAGCTTGGCCACGCAGCTCTCGATCAGCCCGTACTCGCGCCACAGCTCGACCCGCTCGTGGTTGTCGAGCCCCGGATCGAGCAGGACGAAGGTGACCTCCTCCCCCTCGGCGGTGAGCCGGTGCGCCAGCTCGCTCGCGATGCCGCTGCCGCCGCACCAGCCGAACAGCCGGTACGGGCCGTGCGGTGCCTCGGCCCGCAGCTCGGCCAGGTAGCGCTCCGCCATCTGCTCCGTCGAGGGCACGGGCCCGTGCTCGGCCTGCAGCCCGGGCCAGGCGAAGGCCGCGACCGGCTGGTCGGGGTCGAGGTACGGCACCAGCGGGCGGTACCAGTGGGCGCTGCCGCCCCCGGGGTGCACGCAGAACAGCGGCGGCCGGGTGCCCTCGCGCCGCAGCCACACCAGTGACCGGGCCTCCGGTGCGCCGGCCTCGGCGGCCGCGGCGAGCCCGGCCACGGTGGGGCGCTCCAGGAACGAACGGACGGTCAGCCCGATGCCGTGCCGCTCGCGCAGCAGGGCGATGATCCGGAGGATGGCCAGGGAGTGCCCGCCGAGGACGTGGAAGTCGTCGTCCGCACCGACCCTCTCCACCCCGAGCACCTCGCCCCAGACCTCGGCCACGGCCCGCTCGGCCGGTGTGCGCGGGGCGGTGTGGGTCGACGTCGTGGCGGGCCCGGCGGGCTCGGGCAGCGCGGCCCGGTCGATCTTCCCGTTGGCGGTGAGCGGGAGGGCGGCCAGCTCCACCCAGGCGCCGGGCACCAGGTAGTCGGGCACCCGCCGCCGGAGCTGCTCGCGCAGCGCCGCGACGTCCAGCGGGCCGTGCCCGGGTTCGAGCACGACGTAGCCGGCCAGCCGCTTGTGACCGTCCGGTCCCGGGTGTACGGCGGCCGCCGCCGCCCGGACGGAGGGGAGGTCGCCGAGCGCGGCCTCGACCTCGGCCGGCTCGACCCGGTGGCCGCGGATCTTCACCTGGCCGTCGCGCCGGCCGAGGAAGGACAGGGTCCCGTCGGCGTCGCGGCGGGTGATGTCCCCGGTGCGGTACAGGCGGGCCCCGGGGACGGTCCCGGAGGGGTCCGGTACGAAGCGGTCCGCGGTCAGGTCGGGGCGGCCCAGGTAGCCGCGGGCGAGTCCGGGGCCGCCGACCAGGAGTTCGCCGGCCACCCCGATCGGCACCGGTTCGAGGTCCTCGTCGACCACCAGCACCCGGGTGTCGGTGATCGGCGTGCCGATCGGCACGCCGCGGTCGGCGTCGGCCTCGGTCACCCCGCGCAGCGCGGTGCTGAAGGTGGTGCACTCGGTGGGGCCGTAGCCGTTGGTCAGCGCCACGCCGTGCGCCAGGGCGGTGCGCACGTGCGAGGGCGAGAGCGCGTCGCCGCCGGCGAGCACCTGCCGTACCTCGGCCAGCAGCTCCGGGCGGGTCTCCACCATGTGCTGGAACAGGCCGGCGGTGAGCCAGAGCAGCGTCACGCCGTGCCGGCGGACCACCTCGGCCAGTTCGTCGGCCGTGGTCGCCCCGGGCGGGCAGACGGCGAGCCGGGCGCCGTTGGTCAACGCACCCCACACCTCCAGCGTGGACGCGTCGAAGGCGAGCGGCGCATGCAGCAGCAGCACCTGGTCCGGGCCGAGGTCGGCGTAGTTCGCGTCGTGCACCAGCCGGACGATCCCCCGGTGCGTGACCTGCACGCCTTTGGGCCGGCCGGTGGAGCCCGAGGTGTAGGTGACGTACGCCAGGTTGTCGGGGGCCGTCCCCGCCTCGACGGGGGTCTCGGGCAGCCCGTCGAGGACGGCCCACCCGGCGTCCAGGGGCACGCCGCGGACACCGTCGAACCGGGCCAGGCGGCTGGTGTCCTGCGGGCGGCACAGGACCACGCGGGCGCGGACGTCGTCCAGGACGTAGCCGATGCGGGCGTCCGGGTAGCCGGGGTCGAGCGGGACGTAGTACCCGCCGGCCTTGAGCACGGCGAGCATGGCCACCACGGCCTCG
Source organism: Streptomyces sp. NPDC046881 (assembly GCF_040645015.1). Taxonomy (NCBI): domain Bacteria; kingdom Bacillati; phylum Actinomycetota; class Actinomycetes; order Kitasatosporales; family Streptomycetaceae; genus Streptomyces; species Streptomyces sp. NPDC046881. The sequence continues at coordinate 201,802 of NZ_JBEYXJ010000001.1, forward strand.
GCACCGCGGTCCAGGCAGAGCCCGACCGGCTGCTCGGGGCCGATGCCGAGCCCGCGCAGCAGGTGGGCCAGCTGGTTGGCGCGGGCGTCCAGTTCGCGGTAGGTGAACCGCCGTCGCCCGTCCTCCACCGCGGTCGCGTCGGGGTGGGCGCGGGCGGCGATCAGCTCGGGCACGCAGACCTCGGGCAGCGGCCGGGTGTCGGCCGGCATCCCGCCCGTCTGCTCCAAGCCGGGGGCGCGGAACCGGCGCGGGTCCGCGTCGGCGTCGTCGGCCATGGCGGTGAGGACGCCCAGGAAGGCCTCGCCGATGGCCGCCAGCCGCTCCTTGCCGGCCCAGCCGGGCCGGCAGGTCATGCGCAGCTCGCCGGGGAAGGTCCACACGTCGAAGGTGAACTCGTTGGGGCTGTGGTCGTCGATCGTGCCGATGTCCGTGCGCTGCTCGTCGAGGACGTGGAAGTCCAGGTAGGCGAAGACCACCTCGACGAGGGGTGCGCCGCCGCCCCATGCGCGCTGCATGGCGGGCAGCGGGTAGCGCCGGTGCGGCCACAGGGCCAGTTCCTCGGCGAACACCGAGCGCACCAGTGCGCGCCAGCTCGGCGCCCGCAGGTCGACGGCGAACGGCACCGTGTTGAGGTACATGCCGCGCACCCGGTCGCCGCCGGGCAGTTCGGGCCGGCCGTTGGTGACGGCGCCGGCGAGGAACCGGTGCTGGCCGCTGATCAGGCCGAGGACCTTCAGGTGGGCGGTGTACAGGACGCTCTTGAGCGAGGTCTGGGTCTCGGCGGCGAGCCGTCGCAGCCGGGGTTCCAGCTCTCTCCAGGGCAGCCGCACCTCGGGGGCCGGCGAGTCGGCCTCGGCGGGAGCGCTGTCGGCGGGCAGCCGGAGCCGTTCGTGGCCGGTGATCCGCTCCCGCCAGAACGCGCGGTCCGCCGACGAGGCCAGGGCCTGCTTCTCCAGCCGGACGAAGTCGGCGTAGCGGACCCGTGGCGGGGCCGCGGAGGGGGTCGTGGTGCCGTGGGACAGCTCGCGGTAGGCGGCCCGCAGCTCGCCGATGACCGAGTGGTGGCTCCAGCCGTCCAGGATGGCGTGGCATTCGACGTGTGTGAGCAGCCACTCCCGGTCGCCGGTCAGGTGGGCGTGGTAGCGCAGCAGCGGTGCCCGGCCGATGTCGAACGGGGTGCGCTGGGCCGCGGCGCGGAAGTCCCGCACCCGTGCCCGCTGTTCTGCGGACGGCAGGCCGCGCAGGTCGGTGACGCCGATCTCCACCTCCAGGCCGTCCGGGGCGTGCACGAGCTGGAGCGGTTCGGAGTACCCGGTGAGGTCGAAGGAGGTGCGCAGGATCTCGTGCCGCTCGATGAGCAGGCGTACGGCGCCGGTGAACGCCTCGGCGGAGAACGGGCCGTCGTCCAGGATCTGGAAGGTACTGACGTTCTGGTAGGTGTTGCGCTCGGGGTCGGCGAGCATCTCGTAGACCATGCCCACCTGGACCTGGCCCATGGGATAGGCGTCGACCAGCCCCTCCGGGAGCCGGTTCCGGTCGGCCGGGGCCAGCAGTTCGAAGCGGCCGACGAGGCTGGTCTCCTGCGGCTCGGCCGCGGGCCGGGCGGCCGCGACCGGGGCCAGCTCGGCGACGGTCTGCCGGGCGAAGACGTCCTGCACGGTGAGGGCCAGCCCCTGTTCGCGCAGTGCTCCGACGGCCCGGATGGCGCGCATGGAGTCCCCGCCGAGCTGGAAGAAGCCGTCGTGCACCCCGACCTTGTCGACGCCGAGGGCGGTGGCGAAGGCGTCCGCGAGGGTCCGCTCGATCTCCGTGCTCGGGGCGGTGAACGCGCCCACCAGCTCGGGGCGCGTCCGGTCGGGTGCGGGCAGCGCCGTGCGGTCGGTCTTGCCGCTGGGTGTCAGGGGCAGCGTCTCCAGCAGGGTCCAGTGCGCGGGCCGCATGTGTTCCGGCAGCCGCCCGCGCAGGTGTGCGCGGGCCGCCTCGACGTCGGCCGAGGGCGGCACCAGGTATCCCACGAGCTGCTCGTCGTGCACGGCGACGGCCGCGGCCGCGACGCCGGGGACCTCGGCCAGTACGGCCTCGATCTCACCGAGTTCGACGCGCTGACCGCGGATCTTCACCTGGTGGTCGAGCCGGCCGAGGTACTCGATCGCGCCGTCCGCGCGGTACCGGGCCAGGTCGCCGGTGCGGTACAGCCGGCCGCCGGGTTCGGTGGCGAAGGGGTCGGGCACGAAGCGGTCGGCGGTGAGCGCCGGGCGGTTCAGGTAGCCGCGGGCGAGCTGGACGCCGCCGAGCAGGAGTTCGCCCGGCACCCCGATCGGCACCGGCCGCAGGGCGGCGTCCAGGATGTAGGCGCGGGTGTTGGCGATCGGGCGGCCGATGGTGACGGGCAGGCCCGGCTCGCACCGGGTCGCGGTGACGTCCACCGCGGCCTCGGTCGGCCCGTACAGGTTGTGCAGCTCGCACCCGATCCGTTCGTGCACGGCGGTGACCAGGTCGGCGGGGAGCGCCTCGCCGCTGCACACCATGCGGCGCAGCGAGGGCAGGGGCGGCAGGGGCTCGGCGAGGAAGGCCCGCAGCATCGACGGGACGAAGTGGACGGTGGTGACCGCCTCGGTGTCGATCAGCCCGGCCAGGTAGGCCGGGTCGCGGTGGCCGCCGGGGCGGGCGAGCACCAGCGTCGCGCCGGTGATCAGCGGCCAGAAGAACTCCCACACCGAGACGTCGAAGCTGTAGGGCGTCTTCTGCAGCACCCGGTCGTCGGCGTCGAGCCGGTAGGCCTCCTGCATCCAGTGCAGCCGGTTGACGATGGCCCGGTGCTCGACGAGCACGCCCTTGGGGCGGCCGGTGGAGCCCGACGTGTAGATCAGGTAGGCCGGGTGCCCGGGGGCCGCCGCGAGGACCGGGGTGGCGTGGGCACTGCCGCGCGGCAGGTCGCCGGTGATGTCGACGAGGTACGGCGCCCGGTCGCGGACCAGGGGGGCGAGTCCGGGGTCGGTGATCACGGCCCGGGCGCCGGAGTCCTCCAGCATGAAGGCGAGCCGGTCGGCCGGGTAGTTCGGGTCGAGCGGCAGGTAGGCGCCGCCGGCCTTGAGCACCGCCAGCAGCGCCACCACGAGGTCGGTGCTGCGGTGCAGGCAGACACCGACCACGGACTCGGGTCCGACGCCGAGGTTGCGCAGGTGGTGGGCGAGCAGGTCGGCCCGCTCGTTGAGGTCCCGGTAGCTGAGGGCGGCGCCGTCGAAGCGCACCGCGTCGGCGTCGGGGGTGCGGGCGGCCTGGTTCTCGAACAGCAGCGGGAGGGTGTCGTCCGGATAGGGCCGGCCGGTCGCGTTCCAGTCGACGAGCTGGCGGTCGCGCTCCGCCGCGGGCAGGATCTCCAGTTCGTCCACGGGGGTGCCGGGCGAAGCGACCGCGCTCTCCAGCAGGCGGGCGAACTGGGCGGCGAACCGCTCCGCCGTCGCCGGGTCGAACAGTGCCGACGCGTAGTTGACGCCGCCGGACAGCGAGCCGTCCTGCTGTTCGGCGAGGCCCACGGTGAGGTCGAACTTGGCGCTGCTCTCGCCGACCGGCAGCCGCTCGGCCGTCAGGGGGCCCATCGCCGCCGGCGTCGGCGAGCCGGCCGCGTCCTGCCACAGCAGCATGGAGGAGAACAGCGGCGTGCGGGACGGGTCCCGCTCCGGTGCCAGCTCCTCGACCAGCTGTTCGAAGGGGATCTCCTGGTGGGCGTAGGCGTCGAGGGCGCGTTCGCGGACCTGGCGCAGCAGGTGCGCGAACGACGGCGCCCCGGACAGGTCGACCCGCAGCACCAGCGTGTTGAGGAAGAGGCCGACCACGTCCTCGAGCTGTGCGCGGTCGCGCCCGGCCACCGGGAAGCCCACGGCGACATCGCGCCGGCCGCTCCAGCGGCCGAGCAGGACGGCGTGCGCGGCGAGCAGGGCCATGAAGGGGGTGGCGCCGTGTTCCCGGGCGAGCGCCGTCAGCCGCCGGGCGGTGCCGGCCGGCACGGCGAGCGGCGCCAGCCCGCCCGCCGAGTCGCGTACGGCGGGGCGGGGCCGGTCGGTGGGCAGTTCCAGGGGCGGCAGCCCGGCCAGCCGTTCACGCCAGTGCTCCAGCGGGCGGCGCAGCGCCGCGCCGGAGAGCCGTTCGCGCTGCCAGAGTGCGAAGTCGGCGTACTGCACCGGCGGTTGCGGCGAGCGGGCCGGCCGCCCGGCGACCGCGTCCGCGTAGTGTCCGGCGAGTTCGCGGACCAGGATGTCCTCGGAGTGCCCGTCGCAGGCGATGTGGTGGACGGTGAGCAGGAGGGCGTGCTCGTGCGGTGCCAGCCGGGCCAGTACGGCGGAGAACACCGGGCCCTCGGCGAGGTCGACGGGCCGGCGCGCGCCGGTGGCCAGGGCGGCGATCCGGGCGTCCGCGGCCGCCCGGTCGAGTGCGCCGAGGTCCTCCTCGTCGAGGGGGACGCTCCCCGGTTCGTCGACGATCTGCACGGGTTCGCCGTCGACGACCGGGTAGCGGGTCCGCAGCACCTCGTGCCGGTGCAGGAGCCCGTCCAGCGCGGTGCGCAGCGCGGCCCGGTCGAGGGGGCCGCGCAGCCTGAGCGCCACGGTCATCAGGTACTCGGTGCCGCCGGGCTGGAGCCGGTCGAGGATCCACAGGCGGCGCTGGGCGAAGGAGAGCGGGAGCGGGCCGCCGCGCGGTGCGCGGGCGATGCCCTCCGCCGGGGCGGGGGCGGCCCGCCCGGCGAGGCGCCGGCGGAGCAGTTCCTGCCTCAGGTGGGCGCGGTCCCTGGTGTCGGTCATCGCAGGCCTTCCTCGGCGAGCAGGCCCGCCACTTCCTGGTCGGTGAGCGCGGCGACGTCGGCCTCCACGGCCTCGGACACCGCCTCGGAGAGCCGGGCCACGGTGGTGGCCTCGAACAGCAGGCGCAGCGGCAGCTCGACGGCGAACGTCTCGCGGAGCCGGGCCAGCACCCGGGTGGCCAGCAGCGAGTGGCCGCCGAGGGCGAAGAAGTCGTCGTGGACGCCGATCCGCTCCAGGCCCAGGACCTCGGACCAGATCGCGGCGACGGCCTCCTCGGCGGGGTCGCGCGGGGCGAGGTGCTCGCGGGCGGCGCCGGCCAGGGCGGCCGAGGCGTCCGGCAGGGCCTTGCGGTCGATCTTCTTGCTGGCCGTCAGCGGGAACGCGTCGAGCGGCACCCACACCGAGGGGATCATGTACTCGGGCAGCAGGGCGCCCAGGTGTGCGCGCAGCTCGGCCACGTCGGGCATCGGGCTGCCGGGACGGGCCACCAGGTAGGCGGCGAGCCGACGTTCGCCCGGGGCCGTCCGCGGGGCGGTGACGACCGCCTCCTGGAGGGCGGGGTGCCGGGCGAGCGCCGCCTCTATCTCGCCGAGTTCGATGCGCAGACCGCGGACCTTGACCTGGTGGTCGATGCGGCCGAGGAACTCGATGGTGCCGTCGGGCCGGTGGCGGGTGAGGTCGCCGGTGCGGTAGAGGCGCCGGCCGGGTTCGGTGGCGAAGGGGTCGGGGACGAACCGGTCCGCGGTGAGGTCCGGCCGCCGGTGGTAGCCGCGGGCCAGCCGGACGCCGCCGAGGTACAGCTCGCCGGGCACTCCGACCGGGACGGGCCGCAGGTCCGCGTCCAGGATGTAGGCCCGGGTGCCGGGGACGGGCCGGCCCAGCGGGAGGGCGCCGGCCGCGTCGCCCTCGGCGGGGGCCTCGGGGACGGGGTGCAGCAGGCAAGTGACGGTGGCCTCGGTCGGCCCGTAGTTGCACAGGAAGCGGGCGGGCAGGCCGGTTTCGGCCCAGCGCCGCGCGTCCAGGCCGGTGACCACGTCGCTGCCGACGTTCATCAGCTTCAGCGAGTGCAGCAGGGGCAGGTCGGGCGACTCCAGGACGGCCCGGTAGTAGGACGGGGTGATCTCCAGGACGGTGACGCCGTGCTCGGCGAGCCGGGCGGGCAGCTCGTCCGGGGTCCAGAACACCGGGTCGGCGACGACGACGGTGGCACCGGCCACCAGGGTCGCCGCGATCTGGTCCATCGCCACGTCGAAGGTGAGCGCGGACAGCAGTGCCACCCGTTCGCCGGGGGCGATCCCGTACGCGTCGGCGATCACCCGGCAGTGGTGGGCGTACGCGCGGTGCTCGATCATCACGCCCTTGGGACGGCCGGTCGAGCCGGAGGTGTAGATGACGTAGGCCAGGTTCCCGGGCCGGGTCGCGTCGGGCACCGGGCCGGCGGATGCGGTGTCCGCTCCGTGCTGGGCGTCGGCGTCGGCGTCGGCGTCGGCCAGGACCACCCGGTGGGCGCCGGTCAGCCGGCCGGCGAACGCGCGGGCGGTGACCACGAGTTCCGGGCCGGCGTCGGCGAGCATCAGCTCCAGCCGCTCGACGGGGTGCCGGGGGTCGAACGGCACGTACACGCCGCCGGCCTTCAGCACGGCGAGCAGCACGACCACCGCCTCGACACCGCGTTCCAGGCAGGAGCCGACGACCGTCTCGGTGGTGACCCCGAGGGAACGCAGCCGGGCGGCGAACCGGTCGGACCGCGCGTCGAGTTCGGCGTAGCTGACCTGCTGGTCGCCGAAGACCACGGCGATCGCGTCCGGGGCCCGCCGGACCTGCCGGGCGAACAGCTCCGGTACGCACAGGTCGCGTTCTCCGGCCGGGTCGAGCACGCGGGCCCGCTCGGACTCCGGGTCGGCCCAAGCGGTGAGGGCGCGCTGCCGCTCGTCCTCGGTGAGCATGCCGAGGTCGCCGATCCGCGCGCCGGGGGCGGCCGTGACGCTGCCGATGAGGGTCAGGTAGTGACCCGCCATCCGCTCGACGGTCTCCCGGTCGAAGAGCGCGGTCGCGTACTCGAACCAGCAGTACATGCGCCCGCCGCGCTCCTTGACGGTCACGGTGAGGTCGAACTTGGCGGTCTCCAGTCCGGCGCGGACCGGCTCCACGGCGACCGTGCCGAGCCGGTCGGGGACGCCCGCCAGGTGCTGGTGCTCGAACATGATCTGGAACAGCGGGTTGCGGGAGAGGTCCCGCTCCGGCTGCAGTGCGTCGACCAGGTGCTCGAACGGCACGTCCTGGTGGGCGAAGGAGTCGAGCACCGTGCCGCGGACCTGCTCCAGCAGCTCGGTGAAGACCGGGTCGCCGCCGAGGTCGCTGCGGATCACCAGGTTGTTGGTGAAGAACCCGACCAGGTCCTCGGTCTCCTGGCGGGTCCGGCCGGCGACCGGGGTCCCCACCGCGAGGTCGTCGCGGCCGGTCCAGCGCCGCAGCAACACCTGGAAGGCGGCGAGCATCACCATGAACGGGGTCGCGCCGTGCCGGCCGGCCAGTTCGGCGACGGCCCGGGCCACCTCCGGCGCCACCTCGACGACGACGTTGTCGCCGCGGGCGTCGCGGACCGCCGAGCGGACCCGGTCGGTGGGCAGCTCGACGGGGGTGAGGCCGTCCAGGCGGTCGCGCCAGTAGGCGAGCTGGTGGTCCAGCCGGCCGGCCCGCTGCTGCTCGCGCTGCCACACCGCGAAGTCGGCGTACTGGACCGGCTGCGGGGCGTGCGGCGACGGTTCGCCCGCGGCGAAGGCCCGGTAGGAGAGGTCCAGGTCGCGCAGGTAGACGTTGGTCGACCAGGCGTCGAAGGCGATGTGGTGCAGGGTCAGGACGAGGAGGTGCTCCTGCGGGGCGGTGCGGATCAGGGTGGCCCGCAGCGGGTGCCCGTGTGCGAGGTCGAACGGCCGGCGGGCCAGCTCGTCGACCAGGGTCCGGGCCCGGCGATCGGCGTCGGGCGCGTCCGTCAGGTCGGTCAGGGTGAAGTCCACCGGTCCGGCGGGGTCGACGACCTGGACGGGCTCGCCGCCCTCGGAGCGGTACCTGGTCCGCAGTACCTCGTGCCGTTCGGACAGCGCGTCCAGCGCGTGGCGCAGCGCCACGGTGTCGAGCGGTCCGGTCAGCCGCAGCGCCAGCGGGACGACGTACTCGTGCGTCCCGGGCTCCAGCTGGTCGAGGAACCACATCCGCTGCTGGCCGAAGGAGAGCGGCAGCGGTCGGTCCCGGCCCGCCGGCCGTACGGCGTCCGGACCGGTGTCCGCGGCGGGTTCCGGGCCGGCGCCGGCCTGCGTGACCCGGGCGGCCAGCGCGGCCACCGTACGGGCCTGGAACAGCTCGCCGACCGTCAGTTCGGCACCGAAGGCGCGCCGCAGCCGCAGCACGAGCTTGATGGCGAGCAGCGAGTGGCCGCCCAGCAGGAAGAAGTCGTCCTGTGCGCCGACCCGTTCGACGCCGAGGACCTCGGCCATCAGCTCGGCGACAGCCTCCTCCGCGGCGGTGCGCGGGGCCTGCCCGGCCCCGGCGGCGGGCTGGTCCGGTTCGGTGGCGGCCGGCAGCCGGCGGCGGTCCACCTTCCCGTTCGGGGTGAGCGGCAGCTCGGCGAGTTCGACGAAGGCGGCCGGCAGCATCGCCTCCGGCAGCGCGGCGGCCAGGTGGCCGCGCAGCGCCTCCGGATCGAGCCGCTCCCCCGCGACGGGCACCGCGTAGGCGGTCAGCCGCGCGTCGCCGGTGTCGGACCGGTGCACGGCGACGACGGCGGCGGCGACCGACGGGTGCGCCGCGAGCAGGACCTCGATCTCGCCGGGCTCGACCCGCACCCCGCCGATCTTGACCTGGTCGTCGACGCGTCCGACGTACTCCAGCGCGCCGTCCGCGCGGCGCCGCACCAGGTCTCCGGTGCGGTACCGGCGCGCGCCGGGCACGGTCGCGTCCGGGTCGGGGACGAACCGGTCGGCGGTGAGGTCGCCCCGGCCGGCGTACCCGCGGGCGAGGCCGATGCCGCCGACGTGCAGCTCACCGGTCACCCCGACGGGCACCTGCCGGCCCTCGGCGTCCACCACGTAGGTGCGGGCGTTGGGCAGCGGCAGGCCGATCGGCACCAGGTCGCCGGGCTCGTCCGGGTCGAAGTGCCAGGCGGTGGAGTCGATGGCGCACTCGGTGGGGCCGTAGGTGTTGACCACCTCGGCGCCGAGCGCGCGGCGCAGCCGGCCGGCCAGCTCGGTGGTCAGCGGCTCGCCCGCCGAGCACAGCAGGCGCAGCGAGGCGCATTCGGCCAGGGCCGGCTCCTCCAGCAGCAGGCGCAGCATCGAGGGCACGCCCTGCAGCACGGTGACCCGGTGGTCGATCACGGCACGGACCATCACCGCCGGGTCGCGGTGGGCGTCCCGGGGGCCGGTCACCACCGCGGCCCCGCACACCAGCGGGGAGAGGAACTCCCACAGGGCGGCGTCGAAACCGATGGTGGTCTTCTGCAGGACCCGGTCGCCGGGGCCCAGCCCGAGGCGTTCCACCGACCAGAGCACGCGGTTGCGGATCGCGGCCTCCGGTACGACGACCCCCTTGGGCCGGCCGGTCGAACCGGAGGTGTACATCACGTACGCGGCCTGCGTCCCGGCCGTAGCCGCCGGTTCCAGGGGCGGGACCTCCTCTTCCTCTGGCGAGCGGACGGCGTCGAGCACGAGGGTGTTCGGGTGGGCCGGCAGCCGCCCGGCCAGCGCGCGTTCGGTGACCAGCAGGGTCACGTCGGCATCGGCGACCAGGTGGGCCAGCCGTTCCGCGGGGTGTTCCGGGGCGAGCGGCACGTACACCCCGCCCGCGGTGAGCACCGCGAGGACGGTGGCGACCAGGTCGGTCCCGCGGTGCAGCGCGACACCCACCGCGCTCTCCGGGCCGACGCCGCGTGAGCGCAGGACTCCGGCCAGGCGCCGTACCCGGTCGGCGAGGTCGGCGTAGCCGGTCTCCCGGGCGCCGGACACCACGGCCACCGCGTCCGGGGTGGCCAGGGCCTGGGCGAAGAACAGTTCGGCCAGCGACCGCCGCGGGCGCTCCGTCTCGGTGCGGTTCCAGCGCTCGAAGGCCGCCAGTTCGGCGTCGGGGACGGTCTCCAGTTCGTGTGCGGGGGTGTCCGGGTGCTCGGCGATGCCGGCGAGCAGCCGCAGCAGGCTCACCGCCATCCGTTCGATCCGCGCGCGGTCGAACAGCGCGGTGGGGAAGACGAGCCGGGCCGCGAGCGAGCCGTCGGTGCGTTCGGACAGGTGCAGCGACAGGTCGAAGGCGGAGCGGTCGGTGGCCGGTTCGACCTTCGCGACGTCGAGTCCGGGCAGGCGCAGCGGGCGGCGTTCGGCGTTGTGCAGCGCGAAGCCGACCTGGAACACCGGGTTGCGGGAGGGGTCCCGTTCGGGCGCGAGGTCGGCCACCACCCAGCCGAACGGCACGTCCTGGTGCTCGTAGGCGTCCAGGGTGGTCTCCCTGACCCGCGCCAGCAGGTCGAGGAACGAGCGGCGGCCGGACAGGTCGGTGCGCAGCACCACGGTGTTGAGGAACAGGCCGACCAGCGGCTCCAGTTCCATCTCGGTGCGGTCCGAGACCGACACGCCGACCGCCACGTCGGTACGGCCGGACCAGCGCGCGAGCAGCAGCTGGAACGCGGCCAGGTGGACCATGAACGGGGTCGCGCCCGCGTCCCGGCCGAGCACCGCCAGCCGCTCGGCCAGCTCCGCCGGCACCGTGAACGGGACGCTCTCCCCGGCCGGGTCCCAGTGCGCCGGGCGCCGCCGGTCGGCGGGCAGCTCCAGCGGTTCCAGGCCCGCCAGCCGCTCCCGCCAGTAGCCGCGCCGCTGCTCGGCCCGCGCGGGGGCGGCCGCCCAGGTGTCGCGCTGCCACTGTGCGAAGTCCGCGTACTGCACGGCCACCGGTGCGAGCGGCGACGGCCGGCCCGCCGCGAACGCGGTGTACAGCTCGTGCAGTTCACGGGCCAGGACGCCCCAGGACCATCCGTCGAAGGCGATGTGGTGGACCGTCACCAGCAGCGCGGCGTCGTCCTCGGCGAACCGGACCAGGGTCAGCCGCCAGGGCGCCTGCTCGCGGAGGTCGATCGGTGTGCGCAGCTCGGCCGCGTGGAGTTCGCGCACCCGCGCCTCGCGGTCCGCCGGCGCGGTGCCGGTCAGGTCCGCCCGGGTGAGCCGGACAGGGCCGGGCTCGTCGACGATCTGCGCCCCGGCGCCCGCGGCGGTGCCGTAGCGGGTGCGCAGCACCTCGTGCCGCGCCGAGATCTCGGTGAACGCCGCCTCCAGCGCCCGCGTGTCGAGCGGGCCGCGGATGCGGAACGCCTCGCACATCAGGTACTCGGTGGAGGCGCCGGAGCGGAGCTGGTCCAGGAACCACAGCTGTTCCTGGGCGAACGAGAGCGGCAGGCCGCTGTCACCGGCGGACATCGGTCACCCCCGCGGTCGGGGCGGACTGCCGCACGGCCGCCGAGTACGGCTCGGCCATCGCCACGGCGATCCGGCGCGGCCCGGTGAACGGCTCGCGGGCGTGCGCCGACAGCATGTTGTCCACGAGGAGCACGTCGCCGCGCTGCCAGTCGAAGCGCCGTTGCTCGGCGCGGTAGCAGGACCGCAGGTGTGCGACGACCTCGTCCGGGATCGGCCGGCCGTCGCCGTAGTAGGTGTTGGTCGGCAGTCCCGCGTCGTCGTACATCTCCCGCAGCGCGCCGCACACCTCCTCGGACAGCGTGGTCACGTGGAAGAAGGTGAGGTGGTTGAACCAGACCGTCTCCCCGGTCACCGGGTGGCGGTGTACGGCCCGGCGGCGCGCGCGGGTCCGCAGGCCGTCCGCGGTCCACTCGGCCAGGACGCCGTTGCGGGCGCAGTACGCCTCGACCTCGGCGCGGTCGCCGGTGTTGAAGGCCTGCTGCCACGGCACGCCGAAGCCGTCGGAGAAGTTGCGCACGACCATCCAGCCCCGGGCGGCGAACTCCTCCCGGACGGACGGGTCGATCGCCTCGTGGACGCGGCGGGTGTCGGCGAGCGGCGTGGCGCCCAGGGTGTCCGGCGGCTGCACGCAGTGGAAGAACAGGGTCAGCGGCCAGTCCGCCTGGTAGGAGTTCTCGTTGTGGAGGAAGATCTCCTCGTTCGGCGGATAGTCGGTCGAGGTGTACACCTGCCCCTTGATGGTGCTGCGCGGCGAGGACCGCTCCGCGTAGGGCAGCGGCGCGCCGGACACCGCCCGCACCGCGGCCTCGAAGCCGTCCACGCCGCCGACGTCGAAACCGCGCAGCAGCACCGCGCCGTGTTCGAGCAGCCGGGCGCGGACGAACGGGCGGGCGTCCGTCAGGTAGGCGGACAGGGGCGTCCCGGGGGACGCGGCCGACAGCGTCAGCGGGAGGGCGCGGCGCGCGTCACGCTCCTGGGTGCGGCCGGCGGGCGCGGTCCGGAGGGAGGGGTTCGCAGTCATGCGCCTCAGCGTCGCCGCGGGGCCGTCGCCGCTCCGAGAGAACAACCGGCAGTCCCGTCGGCAGCGTCGGCGCCGCGGTGACTGCGCCTCCTTCTCTGGGGGCGGGGGACGCGGTTGCGGCAGGCTCTCCGGCGCCGCCACCGGTCACGTGAGGTGCGTGACGCGGCAGTTCACCCGAGGGAGGGCCCGCCGTGGCCGAGGAAGACACCGACGAGCGTACGTACCGCGTCGTCCGCAACGACGAGGAGCAGTACTCCGTCTGGCTCGCCGACCGCGAGCTGCCGCTCGGCTGGCACGCCGAGGGCACCGAGGGCACCCGGGCCGAGTGCCTGGCCCACATCGGCACCGTCTGGACCGACATGCGCCCGCTCAGTCTGCGCCGGCAGATGGAGCAGGCGGCGCGCGGCTAGCGTCCGGCCCGGGCCGGACTGGGAGTGTGACAGATGACGAGCCCCGACACGAGGGCACCGGCGGACCCGCGGCCGCCGGACCCGCCGGACGCGGCCACCGCCGATCCGGTGCCGCCGCTGCACCGCAACCGCGACTTCCTGCTGCTGTGGGGTGGCTCGGCGGTCTCCCTGCTCGGGTCGACGGCCACCACCATCGCCTACCCGCTGCTGGTGCTGGCCCTCACCGGTTCGCCGTTCGCCGCCGGGCTGGCCGGATTCGTGGCGCTGCTGCCCGCGTTGCTCCTCCCGCTGCCGGCCGGCGCCCTGGTGGACCGCTGGCCGCGCCGGCGGTTGATGATCTGGTGCGACGCGCTGCGCGCGCTCGGCGCGGCGGCCATCGCGGTCGCCTCCGCCCTCGACGTCCTGGGCCTGCCGCTGGTGCTGGCCGTGGGCTTCGCCGAGGGCGCGCTCACGGTGTTCCACGGGCTCGCCGCGCACGCGGCCGTCCCGAACGTCGTGCCCCGCAGCCAGCTCTCGCTGGCCCTGTCCCGCAACGAGGCGCGGGGGCGGGCCGCCGTGATGCTCGGGACGCCGCTCGGCGGTGTGCTGTTCGGTCTCGGCCGGGCCGTCCCGTTCCTGGCCGACGCGCTGAGCTACCTGGTGTCGCTGACCGGACTGCTCTTCATCCGCAAGGAGTTCGAGGCCGAGCGGTCCGAGCGCGCCGGCGGCATGGGCGAGCAGATCCGCGAGGGGCTGCGGTGGCTGTGGCGTCAGCCCTTCCTGCGCACCACCACCCTGCTGGTGGCCGGCAGCAACCTGATGTTCCGGGCACTGTTCCTGGTCGCCATCGTGCTGGCCGGCGACGTCGGTGCCTCCTCGGCGGGGGTGGGCCTGATGGTGGGCGTCGCGGGAGGCGGAGGCGTCCTCGGCTCCCTGGCGGCGCCGTGGTTCGCCCGCCGGCTGGGACTGGGCGCCCTGGTGATCGGGGCGAACTGGGCGTGGGCGGTGTTGATGGCCGTGATCGCCCTCAGCCGCGACCCCTTCTCGCTCGCCGCCGCCTACGCCGCGATGTGGTTCGTCGGGCCGCTGTGGAACGTGGCGCTCGGCAGCTACCAACTGGACATCACCCCGGACCGGTTGCGCGGCCGGGTGCTCGCGGCGATGAGCACCGTGTCCAACGGGGCGCTGCCGGTCGGTTCGCTGCTCGGCGGCCTGTTGCTCGACCGGGCCGGCGCGCGCACCGCCGCGCTGGCCCTGGCGGGCTGGATGGTGCTGATCGCCGGCGCCGCCTCCCTCGCCCGCTCGGTACGTGCCACGCCCGGCCCGCCGGCGCGGTGACCCGCCGGGCCCCGGTCCGGCCGCGGCCCAGGCCTCCGGTGCACCCGGCCGGGCGGCGGCCGCCGCACCACCCCTCGATCCAGTGCAGACAGGAGGAACCAGCGTGTTCCGCACCATGCTCGGGCCGTGCCCCGATCCGACGGGGCGAGGCCACCATGCCGGAGCCTGACGACGGGCCCGTCGGCGTGCTCGGCACGATCGGCGGCACCCCGCTGGTCGAACTCGCCAAGCTGGCTCCGGGGCGGCACTTCACCACCTACGCCAAGCTGGAGGCCTTCAACCCCGGTGGCAGCATGAAGGACCGCTCGGCCCTGGAGATGCTGCGCGAGCTGATCCGGCGCGGCACCCTCGTGCCCGGCCGCTCGGTGGTCGTCGAGTCCAGTTCCGGCAATCTCGGCATCGGTCTCGCCCAGATCTGCGCCTACTACGGGCTCCGCTTCATCTGCGTGGCGGACCCCCGCACCAACCGGCAGAACATCGCCGTCATGCGGGCCCTCGGCGCGGAGGTCGAGGTGGTGGACGCGTGCGATCCGGCGACCGGCGAGTACCTGCCCGTCCGGATCCGCCGCATCAACGCGCTGGTCGCCCGGATCCCCGGCGCCTACTGGCCCAACCAGTACGCCAACCCGCTCAACCCCCGGGCGCACCGGCGGACGATGCGCGAGATCCTGGAGGCGGTGCCGGGCGGCATCGACTACCTGTTCTGCGCGACGGGTTCGTGCGGCACCCTGCGCGGCTGCGCGGAGTACGTCCGTGACCTGCGGCTGCCGGTGACGGTGGTCGCGGTGGACGCGAGGGGGAGCGCCATCTTCGGTGACGTCCCGGTGCCCCGGCTGATCCCGGGCCACGGCGCGGCGGTTCGGCCGGCGCTCTACCGCGACGGGCTCGCCGACGAGGTCGTCCACGTGACGGACCTCGACTGCGTGGTGGGCTGCCGGCGGCTCGCCGCCCGGGAGGCCGTCCTCGCGGGCGGTTCCTCCGGGGCCCTGGTGGCGGCGGTCGACCAGATGGCGGACCGCATCCCGGCGGGCGCGCGCTGCGCGATCGTGCTGCCCGACCGCGGGGAGCGCTACCTCGACACGATCTACGACGACGAGTGGGTCGCCCGCCACTTCGGCGACGTGTCCCACCTGTGGAAGGAGCCGAAGCCGGCGATGAAGGGGGCATCATGCTGATCCTGGGAGCCGCGGAGGTACGCCGGGTCCTCGACGGCGCCGAGGCCGAGGTCGTCGCAGCGGTGCGCCGCGCGTACCTGCTGCACGAGGCAGGCCGTACGGCCCTGCCGCACTCGGTGTTCCTCCGCTTTCCCGGCGAGCCGCGCAACCGGATCATCGGGCTGCCCGCCTACCTCGGCGAGGACGAGCCGGTGACGGGCATCAAGTGGATCGCGTCCTTCCCCGGCAACACCGCGCACGGCCTGGAGCGGGCCTCCGCCGCGGTGATCCTCAACTCCGTAGCCACCGGGCAGCCGGAGGCGCTGCTGGAGGGGTCGGTGATCTCGGCCCGGCGTACCGCGGCGAGCGCCGCCCTCGCGGCGGTGACGCTGGGCTCGTCCGCCCCCGAGACCGGTGTCTCCCTGATCGGCTGCGGCGTGATCGGCTTCGAGATCCTCGCCTGTCTCAGGGCCGTCCTGCCCGACCTCGCCGCGGTCACCGTGTTCGACCTGGACGAGGCCCGGGCGGAGGCCTTCGCCGCGCGCTGCCAGGAGCGCTGGCCCGAGCTGAAGACCGAGGTCGCGTTCAGCGCCGAGGAGGCGCTGTGCGCCCACCGGCTGGTCTGCCTGGCGACCACCGCCGCCGCCCCTCACCTGACCACCGACGCCTGCCGGCGCGGCACCCTGGTCCTGCACGTGTCGCTGCGCGACCTGACACCGGGGAGCATCCTGACCGCCGTCAACGTGGTCGACGACGCGGACCACGTGTGCCGTGAGTCGACCTCCCTGCACCTGGCCGAACGGCTCTGCGGCGACCGGGACTTCATCGCCGCCTCGCTCGGTTCCGTACTGAACTCGGGAAGGCCCTTCCGGCGCGCCCGGGACCGCGTCACGGTGTTCTCCCCGTTCGGCCTGGGCGCCCTCGACCTCGCCCTCGCCGATCTCGTCCGCCGCCGGGCCGAAGCCCTGGGCCTGGGCACCCGGGTGCCGGACTTCCTGCCGGCCCCCGCCGGCGCGGCGGCCGGCTGACCGGCGGGGGCGGGGCCACGGGCCGGCACCGGTCCGGGCATCGGAGGACCGGTGGGAGGGCCGTGCATGGCGGCCGCGACCGGGTCGCGCGGGGGGCGGCCCGGTCGGTCCGGGCTCCGGCGTGTACCGGGCGGGGGCGTGCGGACCCGCACGGGCTCTTCAGGGGCGGTCTCGCACGACGGTCTTGCCGGTGTTCCCGCCGTGCAGCATGGCCAGGAAGGCGTCCACGATGTGCTCGAACCCGTCGACCACCGTCTCGTCCAGCGCGAGCCGGCCGCTCTGCAGATGCGGTACCGCGAACTCGTACAACTCCTCCTGTACCTGCCGGTAGTTGCTGACCAGGAAGCCCTCCATGCGGAGGCTCTTCTCCACGACAGCCGGGTTCCAGCCCTCGGTCCGCCGTTTCCGGCACCCGGTCGTGGGTGAACTGCGCCTGCGGTACGTGAAGCTGGCCGCCGTGGACGAGCCCGGTCACCACTTCCTCGCCTACCTGCCCGACGACCGGGACTCCGAGGACGCCCTTCGCCGCCTGCCGGCAGGCGGCTGAGCCCCGGGCGCCCGGTCGTTCCGGGACCCGGTGCCCGCAGGGTCGGTCGGCCGGTCGCGGGAGGGACGACCCGCACAGCGGAGTGGCTACGCCGCGGCACCGAGAAGGCCATGTCCGGCGACGGCCTACTGATCGCACCGCCTTCGTTCGAATAGGCATGCGGAGAGTCGCTCGATCGGTTGACTCATCGTCTTCCCGGTACGTCCGCCTACGCGTTTTCGGGGCCGCTTCCCTCTTACAGATGTCGGGAGCTTCCCGACGCGACCGCGACGGTGGAGGAGAAGACCGAGGTGCTCACAGTATGGGGGTGGGTGTGTCTGACGACCGGCGCCGGTACCGCGGCCGGCATCGCGGCACGCGCCTTTGCCTATGGCGTCCGGGAGGCGGTCCGGCGTGAAACGCTGAGGGTCGTGCTGGATCAGCTTTCCTCCGGCGGGGGTTCCGTCGAGGTCACAGACCAGGACGGTGTCTCGTGGGCCGTGCGGCTTCCCGACAATGAGCAGGAATAAATGCCTGGACATGCCTCCGAGGAGGAGTTCGACGCGGTGTACCGAGAGTGGTATCCGCGGCTGCTGGCCAGAGCGTCCATGGTGTGCGGCGCCCAGCGCGCCTTGGCCTCCGACGCCGTGCAGGAAGCGTTCACCCGGTGCTGGCTCCGCATGAGCGACCCGGACTCCGCCCCGGTGCGCAACTGGGGTGCCTGGCTCGCCAAGACGGTGCTGCGCCAGGCGATCGACCTGCGCGATCGCCACTCGGACACGACGTCCCTCGACGACTTCGAGCAGTCGGGGCGCGGCCCGGAGCTGGCCGAGCTCATGGATGTGAAGGAAGGCTTCGTCCAGGTCTGCACGGCCATCGCGAGTCTTCCCACTCGCCAGTGCGAGGTCATGGCGCTCTACTATTTGGCCGGCCTGTCCTATGCCGAGATCGCCGACATGCTGCGGATCGAGGAATCAACCGTGCGGAAGCACCGAAGCGACGCCGGCAAGAAGCTGGAACCGCTCGCGGTCACACTGAGACAGCAGGGACTGCTCCACACCGAGGGAGGAGAGCAGCGGTGACGAAGCACCAGCAGGAGCAAGCCGCTTCTCCCCCGCCGGCGGAGCACGACCCCGTCCGGGACATGCTGCACGCGACCGAGGCGGCGCTCACCCAGGCTGTGTCACCGGCGGAAACGCAGGCATCGCTGGCTGCGCTGAAGAAGCGACTCCGGCAGGCGGTGGCAACCCCGGCGGCTCCGGCAGACCACCGGGCCGCTCGGGCAGCAGTCACCTCGTCCACTCGGACCCACGCGGGGCAGGCGGCCCGGACCGCCGCGCCGGAAACCATCGCACTCGCATCGACTGCGGGTGGCGGTGTTCGGCTCGCCACGGCGACCTCGCTCGACGAGCTGTGGCGGTCGTACAAGGCGACGGGGGACGAGCGGCTGCGCGAACAACTGATCCTGCACTACGCGCCGCTCGTGAAGCACGTGGCGGGACGGGTGAGCGTCGGCCTGCCGTCCGACGTCGAGGAGGCGGACCTCGTGCACTCGGGGGTCTTCGGGCTGATCGACGCGATCGAGCAGTTCGATCCCGACCGGAACACCAGGTTCGAGACGTTCGCGCTGACCCGGATCCGCGGCGCGATGATCGATGAGCTGCGCGCGCTGGACCGCATTCCCCGGTCGGTGCGGCAGAGGGCACGCACCGTCGAGCGGGCGTACGCGACGCTGGAGACGCGCCTGCGTCGGACCCCCTCGGAGACCGAGGTGGCCGCCGAGATGGGGATCACCCTGGGTGAACTTCAGTCCGTGGTGGACCAGTTGGCCTCGGCGAACGTCGTGATGCTTGACGAGCTGCTGTGTCCCGGGGGCGAAGACGGGGACCGGCCGAGCCTCCTGGACACGTTGGTGACCACCGCCACGGACGATCCGGTGCAGGCGGCGGACGACCGTGAGCTGCGGCGGTTCCTGGCGCGGGCGATCAACGCCTTGCCCGAGCGGGAGAAGACCGTGGTCACGCTGGCCTACTACGAGGGGCTCACCCTGACCGAGATCGGGCAGGTGCTCGGGGTGACGGAGAGCCGGATCAGCCGGATCCTCACGCAGGCGGTGCTCCAGCTGCGGGCGAAGCTCGCGAACTTCGGACGGTGAGGAGCATCGACGCCACGCCACTCGCCCCTACTACTTACTGCGCGGGGTGCCGTCGCACGGGGCGCCGTACTCCTCACGCGGCGGTCTTCCTGCGGCGACGCCCGCCGCCGGCGAGGGCGTCCACGAGCTGCTCACGGCTCATCTTCGACCGGCCGGGCAGGTCCTGCTCGGTCGCCCGCCGATACAGCTCCGCCTTGCTCAGCTTCTGCAGTTCCCTCCTGCCGCCGGCACCACCGCTGCGGGCCCGCGCCGCCCCCGCCTTCTTCGGCGGTGCCTTCCGCGCCGATGTCTTCGCCGACGTGCCCGCCGTCGACGTACCTGCCGTCGACGTCCGGGCAGCCGCCTTCCGCGGCGCGGCCTTCCCCTTCCGCCCGGCAGCCGGCTCCTTGCCGCCGCGGCCGGTCCGGGCGGCCTGCAGACTGCCCTCGAGGACCTTCATCAGGTCGATCACGTTCGTCGCCTCCGGCGGCTCCTCGGCCACCGCGATCTCCTCGCCCTCGGCCTTGGCCTTGACCAGCTCGCGTACCTTCTCCTGGTAGGTGTCGCGGTAGCGGGAGGGATCCCAGTCGGAGCTGAGCGCTTCGACCAGCTCCAGAGCCATGTCCAGCTGCTTACCGCGCCCCGCCCGGCCCGAGGGCAGCTCGGGCAGCTCCTCGGCCGGGTCGCGGACCTCGTCCGCCCAGTGCAGCGTCTGCAGCACCAGCACCTTCTTCTCCGCGCGCAGGGCGGTCAGGTACTGCTTGTTGCGCATGACCAAGGTGGCGATCCCGGCCTTGTCCGACTCCGCCAGGGCGGCGCGCAGCAGCTCGTAGACCTTGGTGTACTCCTTGCCGCGCGGGGCGATGTAGTAGGTGCGGTCGAAGTACACCGGCTCGATCCGGTCCAGGTCGACGAAGTCGGTGATGTCGATGCTCTGCGAGCGGCCCGGCGCGATCTCGTCCAGCTCGTCGGGTTCGACGACGATGTACTGGCCCTCGTCCAGCTCGTACCCCTTGACGATGTCGCCGGTGTCGACCTCCTCGCCGGTGCGCTCGTTCACCCGCCTGTTGCGGATCCGGTCCGAGGTACCCCGCTGCAGCTGGTGGAAATGGACGGTGTGGTCCTGGGTCGCGGTGTAGAGGCCGACCGGGACGGTGACAAGCCCGAACGTGATCACTCCCGTCCAGATCGCCCGAGCCATCACCGTGCTCCATCCTCTGGTCCCGGCACGCAAAGGTGTCCGGGCACGTGCCTGTCGTCTCCACGTTCGCACCGCTGTCCCTACCCCGCGCGCCGGGCCACCGGGCAGCCACCCGAACGGCGGTCAGCCCGGCTGGAGGGACCGGCCGACGGCGGGCCGGGCAGGCGCGATCGTTCCTGATGGACCGAAGGGCGGGCGTGACCCGTGGGTACGATGGGCGGCTCGGCGAACTCGGCCCGCCGGGCCCGGACTGCGCCGGCCCTCGGCTCAGGCGCCCACCGTGGCTCTGCGCTGCGCCTGTTCGAACTCGGTGAGGGGCTCGCCGCCCGTCTGCCAGGGCCAGTCGGTGACGGTCCCCCCGATCGCCTCGAACACCGCCCGTGCTTCCGCGCGCCGGTCGCCGGCCATCAGCGCGTAGGCGAGAAGGTTCAGGTCGGCGAGGGCCTTGGCATGGCGGAGGAATCCCGGCTGTGCCCACGTGTGCGCCACACGGTCGAGGGCCTGGGCCGCCATCCCCTGGGACCAGTGGGTCCGTGCCACCAGTGCTTCGTATCCGCCCCGGCCGAGAATGGCGTGGTACTGGAAGACCTGGGCGGTGAGCTCCGTCGCCACGCAGGGCGCGTTGGCGGGCACACGGGCAGTCAGCCCGTCGACGAAGTCCAGAACCTGCATCCGGGAGCCGCCCTCCTCGGGGCTGAGGTAGCCCAGCATGTTCATGTACGCCTCACGGTTCCAACGGTCACGCGCGAGCACCTCGTTCCACACCCCGAACACCTGGGGCTGCTTCCAGCGTTGCTTACGCGCCACCTTGAGCAGGGCGACCCAGGGGGTGGGATCGTCCGGGGTGAGTTCGGCGGCGCGCAGGCAGCTTTCCACTGCGTCGTCCGTGACGCCCGGATCGTCCTGGGCGCCGTTCTGCGCGGCCTGGGACCAGGCATACAGCACGAGCGCGGTCGCGTTGCGGGGCTCGCGCGCGACCCAGGACCTGGGCAGGCGTGATGCGGCGAGGAAGTCCGCCAGGACGCTGATGCGGTGGGTACGACGGTCCCAGTCCCCCGGGTCCTGGTCCAGGAGCCGCGACACCTGAGCCGCGCACAGGTCGGTGGTGGCGATCGTTCCCGTCCTGGTGGTCGCCAGCAGGGACTTCAGCAGTTTGCCCAGCTCCCGGTCGTCGAGTTCCGGGGCGAGACGTGCCCGATTACGGCGGCTTGAAAGAAATCCCATGTGCGGAGGGTAAGGCGGATCACACCACCCACAAGGGCTGGGCCCAGATCGTTATCGATCACATACCCTGCGTGATCACGGCCGAGGTCCCCGACGCAGCAGGTCATACTGCGCCTGCTCGTGTCAGCAATCGCGCCCGAGCCCTCGCCGGCTTCACCGACGCGGTGGCACCTTCAGCCCCAACACCTTCGCCGCCCTCCGGTCAAGTCGTCATTCCAGCCACTTCCCGTCGCGCATGACGACTCTCCCGCGCAGTTCCGGCTCGCCGCGCCAAGCGCGCACAGTCCTCGGCACCACGCGTACGTACAGAAAGGAACCCTCTTCCACGCGCGGATCCCACCCGAACTTGCCGGCGAACGCCTCCGCCGCGTCCGTGGGCACGTCCTCGTCCGGGAAGCACTCCGCCTCGCCCTGGAGCAGCACCACGTCGAAGGTGTCCGGCAGCGCCAAGCGCACGCGTGGCTCTGCGCGGACGTTGCGCGCCGTCACGGAAGCGGCGCCGGTGCACATCCACACCGCTCGCCCGTCCCACAGGAACCACAGCGGCACCTGGTGCGGCCCGTGATCAGGGTGAGCCGTCGACACCCATACGTCCCGCTCGCTGACGAGCCGCTCCAGAGCGTCGCGGATACGCTCCGCCGTCTGGCGACGGACGATTCCCCTGGTCTCCATGAGGATCGACCCTAGCCAGCAGCCGCCGAGCGCGCCTGAGGCGCACGACCTACTCCCCGCGACCGATGAACCCCTCGGCCTTTGGCCCCGGGCGGGCGGCCTCGGTGCGCACAGCGGCCGGGCGCGGGCACTCAGTGTCCTGGGCCGCGATCCACGAGCACCGCTGTGATCTCGATGAGCCGGATGTGGCCGCCGGGGATGATGACGTAGTCCGCGTCCGACGGCCGCGGGAGGTCGTCGTCGGGGCCGCGCACCGAGATGGGGTGGTGCAGGGCGACGTCGCGGTGAGAGGTGTCCCGCTCGTCGGAGACCATGTGCCCGCTGCCGCACACCAGCGTGCCGTCGTCCATCAGCACCTGCACCGTGGGATCCGCCTCGCCGCGCCCGGGCTTGAGGAGTTCGGCCCACACGGTGCCGGGTGTGGCGGACCAGCTGCTCGCGCCACGGTGGCGACCGCGGAGCTCCCCCAGCAGGATGCAGACGAGCGTGCTGAGGGCGAGGACGAGGACGCCCGACCGCACGAGGTGCCAGGCGTGCGAGCGGGCGTACGCCGCGCCGGAGAGGGTGCCGTCGAGCGTGGCGAGGCCCGGCACGTGCTCGGCCAGGGCCAGCACGCCCCCGGCGGCGGCCAGCGTCGCGAAGGTACCGACCGTGAACAGTTCGGCGATCTCCCGTGCGGCGCTCGGGCGTTCACGCAGGCCGTGGCGTTCGTAGCGGACGAGGTAGAGGTAGCCGGGGACGGCCGCGTACAGCAGGGCCGTGAGCCCGGCGAGGTTGGAGGGCACGGCCGGTCACTCGCCCGGTGGAGGCGTGGGTGGGGCGGACGGGGCCGGCGGGGGCGGCGTCGGCGGGGTCGGTGGGGCGGACGGGGGCGTGGGGCGGTCGGCCGGCCGGTACTTGCCCTTGAGGCTGCCGAGCGGGCGGTCCTCACCCGATTCCGCATTCTTCTTCAGCCGGTCGCGCAGCGCCTGCGCCTGCTCGTCCGCGGAGAGCGCGGGTGGTGTCGGCTGCGGTTCCGTCTCGTCCGTCATGGTCGTCCCTCCCGTTCGTCGTCGGGCGTCATCGTCGTCCTCCAGGGGTTGGTGGTTCACCTTGCTCCGTAGGCCGTGATGCCGGCCCACCGGTCGGTCTGCTCAGGGGAGTCCTCTTCGTCCAGCAGTGCCACCGCGGCCCGTCGGGCGGCTTCCAGCGGGGCGCTGCCGTTGCAGCGGTGGACGAACCATGTGACGCAGTGCTGGGCGGCGAGCACCGACCACAGCCCGAGGGGGCTGGCCAGGACGAAGGCCGCTCCCGCCTCGTGGAAGGCGTGGACCAGCGCGTTGGCGACGTCACCCGCCAGTTCGAGGGGGCGAGGCGTCCGGGGTGTCGGTCCGGCGAGCGCCCCGTGTCCGCCGCTGTGGTCGGCCGTGGCACGCAGTCCGGCGCTGCACACGGCGAGCAGCACCTCGTGGAAGCGCATCCGGCTCATGAGGATCTCGCCTGCTTCCACCACCTCGTCGGCCATCTGCACGCCGGCGCCGAACGGTGCGCCGGGTGCCGGCAGACCGTGGGTGATGATCTGCAGCACCTCCGTGCGGCCGCGGAGGGGCGGCCCGGAGTCCAGCATGCCGCGCAGTACCGCTGCCGTGGCGTCACCGCCGGTGAAGGGGGCTCCGCGCAGCCGTTCCGCTCCCAGGTGCTCGGACAGGAGGTGCACCGCCTTTTCCACTTCCGGGAGGGTCTTGCCGTCGGGCTGTTCCGAGACGCCCAGCAGCGTGGCCTGGACCGGTCCCTCGGGCCGGTGGTCCAGGAGCGGCACACAGGACAGGTTGGGGACGATGCCGATGGCCGTGTCGCGGATCAGATGGCGGCCGTGGTGGCGGACGACCGTCCAGGGCAGGGTGTGCAGGCGTCCGTGCGGGGACACCAGGCACGTGCCGCTGTCCGCGATCGCGTCGGCGAAGGCCGGGGGGATCAGGTCGGCCAGACCGATGCCGTGATGGCCCCAGAAATCCAGGTGCACGGCGCTGCCCTGGAGCTCGCGCTGGTGTGCCTCCAGCGCGCGGAGGGTGTTGCTGTCCAGCCGCCGGATGCCCGTGGACAGCCGGCCGTCCGGCGTGGCCAGCAGGGCCAGGATGCCGTCGGGGCGCTCGTACAGGCTCAGGGCCACGCAGCGGCCGGGGTTGCTGCCGGGTGCGGAGGTGCCGTAGGTGGCCAGGAAGCCGGTGAGCCGGTCCGGGTCGAAGGGCGGATCGTCCCTGAGGAGGTGCCAGCGAGGATCGGTCGCACGGATTCTGTTGAGCAGCTCGGCCCGCTCGACGCGCAACCGGTCGGCTTCCCTCGGATCGCCACGTCGCTCGGCGTCCGCGACCCGTTCGCTCAGTTCGGCGAAGGCGCCACGGTCCGGTCCCTGCGGTGTCGCCCGCTCGGTGGCCTCGGCGGGCGCGGCCGGCATCTCCCGCGCATCCGAGCGGACCAGGGACAGTCGGGCCGAGAAGGCCCGGGCCTTGAGCAGGTCGGTGACGACCGCGCACAGCCGTGCGTCGCCGGTCTCCTCGGCGAAGGCGAGAGACTCCTCGAACAACGGTCGGCGGAAACGCAGGTGCAGCGTGTCGAAGCGGTGGCCGAGCGGCACGCGCAGCACCCGGTCGAGGGCGAGGGCCGTCTCGTGGTAGGCGTGCGCCGCACCGGCCCGGTCCCCACGGGCGTGGTGGGCCCGGGCGCGCTCGACGTGCAAACCGGCCGCGAGGGAGTCGTCTGGGTGGTCGGCCGTGCAGCGCTCCCCTCGGTCACACCAGTGCAGCGCCTGCTCCCACCAGGCGTCGGCCTTCGACAACCGGGCCGCCTCGGCCCGCATACGGCAGTACTCCGCGCCGCGCACCAACCGCAGATGTGCCCGCATCGAGGTCCGGTCCTCGGCGTGGACGCCCTCGAACAGCGCGGCGGCCAGATCCAGCCGTTCGCGTGCCTCGGCCACCGCGCCGCGGTCGAGCGCGCAGCGGGCCAGTTGCAGCAGTCCCGCTTCCGGCAGGCCGGACGCCGTGTACAGCGGCATGCGCAGCAGATAGGCCTGCTCGGCAGCCTCCGGCCGGCCCGTGTCCCGTAGCGCGCCCGCTTTCACGTCCAGCAGCCGGAAGTAGACGGTGGACGCCTGGAGCAGCCGGGCGGCCGTCGCCGGTCCGTCACCGCCGCGCGCGAGATGGGCCGCGAGAGGGCGCATCGCTTCGGGGTCGGTCTCGTCGATCGGCCCGTCGGGGAGGAGCGCGGCGAGTTCCCTCTCCAGCGGCTCCAACTCCTCGAGAGCGGTTTCGGCGTCGTACAGCCGGTACAGCGCCTCGGCCCGCAGCACCCGGAGGTCGCCGTAGAAGGCGGGCGGTGTGCCGTGCGGTGACCGAGGGAGGGTGTGCGGCAGGCGGGTGGCCCGGTCGACGAGCGCCAGGGCCTCGCCGGCCCGGCCCTCCTGGAGCTCGTACTGGGCCTTGCCCGCCAGGAAGTTGCGAAGCTGGACCGGGGTCGCGTGGGGGGTGAACTCCTCGGCAGCCGCCCAGTGCTCCTTGACCTGCCGGTACGTGGGGACGCCGGACTGGTGGGTGGTCAGCTCGCGGCCGTAGGCGTCCAGCAGGACGCCCGCGACGTCGGACGCCCTCACCGGACCCGGTGTGGCGTCGTCGCCGGGCCGGTCCAGCGCCGCCAGGAGCCGTCGTCCCAGGCTGGTCAGCTCCCGGAAGAGCCGTCCGGTCGGCAGTCCCGCGTCAGCCGCCTCCCAGTACTGCGCCCGCAGCTCGAAGAAGCGCGCGGCCAGGCTGTGGAGTTCCACCCCGTGCCCCCCGAAATCCCCCGGTGTCCCCGATCAGCCGGTGCCGCCCGACGTGGGTGCATCCGGCCGATCTGGTCGACCACCGTACGACCGTCCGGGCCTCAAGGGAACCGTCACAGGGAGCCGCCGGAGCGTACGGCGCGGCGACGCGCGCCGCGCTCGGTGCGTTGTGCGCTGGGCGCTGGGCGCTGGGCGCTGGGCAACCCAGCAGAGCCGCGGTATGCCAGCCAGAGGGCCGAAGTTTCTGACCGCCTGCCCGGCGGCAAGCCGGAGCACCGCGTACGTGTCAGTGGTCGGCCACGATGAGCCGGTAGCCGACATCGAGGGAATCGAGCGTCAGCAGGTCCGCGTAGCGGGCGTGCCAACGGCCGGTCCCCAAGTCGTCCGCGAGCCGGGACAGGCCCGGCGCGAGTGCGTCGTCGCCGGTCTGGGCCAGCATGGAGATCGCGGCCCGCACGTGTGGGTCGAGGTAGGCGTGCGGGCGGCGCCAGTACGCGGCGCCGAAGCCGTCGATGCAGTCGTGGGGGACGGGGACCGGTTCCTGGCCGCCCCCGCCGAGCAGGTCGATCAACTGGTCAGGAGGGACGGACCGGCTGTCGTCGAACGCGGCTGCCTCCGGGAGGTAGTCCCGTACGAGCCAGAACCGTTCGCGGAAGACGTGCTGGTCCCACGTCAGGATGACGACACGGCGGCGGGCGACCCTGCGCAACTCCCTGATGCCGGCCGCCAGGTCGCCCCAGTGGTGAACGGTCAGCAGTGCCATGACGGCATCGGCGTGCGAGCTGGCCGTGATCGCAGGGCCACTTGTCCACGATGTCTCCCTGCGGGCAGGCAGGTTGGGGTGCCGGAGAAGCAATAGGCCTGTACGACGGGGTAGTCGAACAACTGGACTTCGACCTCGCCCCTGGTTGCCCTCGTCCGTGCCGCAGGGGGCTGCCGCGCTGCCGTGGCCGACGGATAGGGTCCGTGCCGACACCGAAGAGACCGAAGAAGGAGGGCACGGGCCGAGTGGGCGCGTCATCGTGGCACTACGTCGAACCCTATGCCGGGGACATCGCGGCGGCCTTGGCCACCGTGCGGCAGCGTGAGTTCGAGAGACTCTTCGTCCACGGCACCTCGTGGGACGGGCTCCGGCCCGCAGGCCGGGCGTTCACCTCTGTCGATGACCTCGATGACCTGTGGGAAGAGGAGACCCTCGGCGGTCAAGGAACACACACGGTCATCGACGTGTGGAAGGTGATCGAGGCCGGGGCGTACGACGACGACCACACCGTGCGCCCGCTGTCGGACGAAGAATGCATCGAACTCTTCGGTACCGCGGAGCCGACCCTGGGAGACTTCGAGCGAGCCCAGGAGCGCTACGCCGCAGGGCAGCCCGGCTCGGAGGAACTGTGGAACATGCCGCGTTGGTCAGCGTGGTGCCGGCCGTTGAAGGACGGCAAGAAAGCAGTGATCGCCTTCTGGGGCAGGTCCGGCGACTAGGTCGGCGCGGCGAAAACCCGTTGGTGGACCGCGAGGACCGCTGCTACTTTTCCGGGGGCCGTGCGAGAGAACGAGGAGGTGGTACCCGTGAACGCAGTATCGACATGGGTGCTCCCCTCCGGGGTCGCGGTCGGGCGATAGGTCGTCCGGGAGCGCCGTTCACGAGCACTCCCGAAAGGCACGACCATGCGATTCACTGCCGAACGGCGCCTCGACGACGGCGTCCTCGAACGCGAATTCACCCTCGATGAGATCCCCGGCACCCTGTGGACGCCTGAATCCGCCGCACCTGCCCCGCTGATCCTGATCGGCCACAACGGCGGTTTGCACAGGCGGGAACCGCGGCTGGTGGCCCGGGCTCGGCAATCCGCGGCGTACGGCTACGCGTTGGCCGCCCTCGACCACCCCGGGCACGGTGACCGGCCCCGTTCCGCCGTGGACGAGCAGGCTCGCGCCGACCTCCGCCGGGCGACGGCGGCCGGCGAGCCGGTCGAGGAGATCTTCGAGTCCTTCGTCGGCCCGCTGGTCGAGAAGGCGGTCCCGGAATGGCGGACCACCCTGGACGCCCTCCTGTCGCTGCCCGAGATCGGCGGCCCGGTCGGGTACTCGGGAATGACCGCCATCGGCATCCGGCTGGCGGTGGTCGAGCCGCGCATCGCGGCCGCCTGCTTCTTCGCCGGGGGTTTCGTGCCCCGCGCCCCGCGCGAGGAGGCCCGGCAGGTCGCCGTCCCGCTGCTGTTCCTGCTGCAGTGGGACGACGAGGGGAACCCCCGGCAGCGGGCCCTGGACCTGTTCGACGCCTTCGGCGCCAAGGAGAAGACACTCCACGCCAACATGGGCGGGCACGCCGGAACCCCGTGGTTCGAGGTGGACGACGGGAACCGGTTCTTCGGCCGGCACCTGAAGTGAGTCCGGGCCGCCAGGCCGCGGTGGCCGAGGCGGCCCCGTCCGCCATGCGCTCGTAGCCGGGCGACAGGGCCGGGGACTCGGCGCGGATCGGGTCGCGGATGGACGTAGGCACGACGGGCACGAGTCCGCACCCAGCATCACAGAACGTAAGCGGCTCCGTGATCAGCGGACGACTGCTCGCCGTGCCGTCCCTCCGACACGTTCATGACCTGCCGGCGGACCCTCCCAGCCGCCTGTTCAGTAGTACATGAACGTCGGGATCAGGCCGCCGCCGCTGGCATTCGGTATCGTGACCAGCCCGCCGGCACCGACGCCCCGGCTGTTCGCGACGTTGACCACGTCGTAGACCGAGCCGTAGTTGCCCATCCAGTGCCACGACGGGTCGTCCGACTTCCGGGTCTTGCAGGCAGCGGCGAGCTTGATGCCTTCCTGGGCAGTGAGAACCTGGTCGGCCCGGGGCATGTAGCAGCCTGCGTTCGGCGTTGCCGGAGCCTTCGGCGCGGGTGCGGCGGGAGCCGGAATCGCCAGGCCGACCAGCAGTGCCGCGGGCGCGGCCGCGATGGCGAGGGCGCGAAGTCGGTTCATGGTTGACCTCCCTAGCGAGCCACCTGTCTCGGAACCGAGATCTGAACCGACCGTAGGGTTGCCAGGAGAAGTTCCGCCATTCGGATGCGTCCATTCGGGTGATGGCGGTCGGCCGAGCGGGTCGCGGCCGAGACGGCCGCAGTACGGCTCGCGTGCTAAGCCACCGTGAGCACGATCTTGCCCTGGATGTGTCCTCGGGCCGCGCGTTCGTGTGCTGCTCGGGCATCCGCCAGTGCGAACGTGCTGTCGATCGCGACGCGGACCGTGCCCGCGTCGAGCAGGCGCGCCAGTTCGGCAAGCTGCGCGCCGTTCGAGCGGACCTGGGTGCTGGAGACCGTGACGCCCAGTTTCGCGGTTTCCTCTTCGTCGAAGTCACCGGGGAACACGGGGAACTGTGCGCCGCCGCGCCTGAGTGTGCGCAGGAAACGCCTGCTGCCCGGGCCACCGACCGTGTCGAGAACGAGGTCGACATCGTGCACGAGTTCCTCAGGACGACTCCGGGTGTAGTCGATGAACCGGTCGGCACCGAGCTCCCTCAGGAACGATGCGTGCGCGCCCGACGCCACCGCGACGACCCGGGCACCCTTCCACTTGGCCAGCTGCAGCGCGAGGTGCCCCACACCGCCCGCGGCACCGTTGACGAGCACCGTCGTGCCGGCGTCGAGTGCCGCCGGGCGGTGGGGTGTGTCCTGGAAGGGAGAGGGGTGATCGTGTCCCAGCTCGATCAGGAACTGCCACGCCGTCAGCCCGGCCATGGGCGCCCCGGCGGCGTGCACGTGGTCGATGCCGGCCGGCTTGTGCGCGAGATCCGACGCGGGCGCGGCCACGTACTCGGCGTACGCCCTGCCGTCGAAGCTGGGAAAACGCAGAAGACCGAAGACCTCATCGCCCACGGTGAAGTCGTCCACGTCGGCGGCGACGGCCTCGACGACGCCCGACACGTCCGTCCCCGGTGTCACCGGCAGACTGACCGTCGAATCCGTCTTCCCGGGCATCCTGGTCAGCCCGCCGCGCAGGTACCAGTCCGGAGGGTTGACGCCGGCCGCGTGGACGCGGACGAGCACCTCACCCGGACCCGGTTCGGGGATCGGCACCTCGTCGTAGCGCAGCACCTCGGGGCCGCCGTGCTCGTGGAGCCGGACCGCCCTCATCGTGTGTGTCGGCATCGTTCTCTCCTGCCCGGGCCGCGGGATACGCTATTCGGATCAGCGGTCCACATAGACGGACCACTGATCCGAATATATGGACCACTGATCCGGATAGTCAAGAGGGACAGATGCGGGCCGACGCCAGGAAGAACCGCGACCACCTGCTCGCCGTAGCGGGCACCGCCATCACCGAGCAAGGCGTCGACGTGTCACTGCGCGACATCGCACGCAGGGCCGATGTCGGGCTCGCGACGCTGCTACGGCACTTCCCCACGCGCGAGGCGCTTCTCGAGGCGCTGTTGCGCACGAGCTTCGACGAACTGACGGCGAAGGCGGACGCGCTCGAAGCCTCGAACTCACCCGGAGACGCGCTGGTTTCGTGGCTGCGCGACTGCGTTGCATGGACGACCGAGTACCGGGGCGTGACCGTGCTGATGGCAGCCGCCATCGAGGACACCGAATCCGCGCTCCACACCTCCTGCGTCACCCTGCGCGCGGCCGGCGCCCGACTCCTCACGCGCGCCCAGGCCGCGGGCACGGCACGGAGCGACATCGACGGCGCCGACCTGTTCGCCCTGGTGGCGGCGCTCGCCTGGCTCGGCGATCAGCCCGCGCTCGCACCACGGGCCGACCGCCTCTTCGACGTCGTCGCGACGGCGGTCCTGACGACTCCGGCGGCAACCGACAGCGCGGGGACGCCGTCGGCGGCCCAGTGAGCCGAAATCGGCGACGTCGCACCCTTCGGCGGTCCCGGCTCGGCATGCGAGCGGGTCAGGGGCTGTCGCCGGACCAGTCGAAGCGGCCGCGGTCGTCCGGGCGCGGGTCGTACAACGCCCGCCCGCCGGGCCCGAACCGGCCGAGGTCCGTCGGCAGGGAAACACCGGTGTCGATGTCAGACGGTGTCCAGCCGGTGATGTCCAGCAGCAGCCCGTCCAGCGGGCCGCCGACCAGTTCGACGTAGTTCCGGCTCGGGTGCGGTCCCGGGTGGTCGGGGTCGGCTCCGTAGACCCGGCCGCGCAGCAGCTGCTCGTCGTCGCTGTTCATGCCGTCCAGCGTTCCAGCCACCACCGACAACGGGGGCTGGGCGGAGCGCGCGCCAGTGGTTGACGTCCCGTTCGTGGTGAAGGCCGCGCACAGGCGTGGTGAGGGGGCGTCCGGTGCAGCGGACGCCCCCCTCGGTCCTCGTCAGTCCAGGATCTCGGCGAGGCCGCGGCGGCGAAGGTCGGCCAGCCCGTTCAGCATGGCCTCGATCTGTTCGGGAGAGTGCCCGACCCAGCCCTTGAGCTCCGACACGATGCGGACGGGCTCGCGTGTGCGGTAGGAGCGGGTGGGGTTGCCCGGGAACTTCTTGTCGGTGACGTTGGGGTCGTCCTCCAGTTCGCCGGTCGGCTCCACGATGTAGATCCGCCCCGGTCCGTCGCCGGCTGCGAGCTCGGCGCCCCAGGCGGCCGCGTCCAGGGTCTCGGACACGTAGACGTGGCGGGACGTGCGCCCTTCCTCGAAGTTGGACGCGCGACCGGGGGTCAGGAAGTCCCCGGGAACGAGGTCGGCCTTCGTGCCGTGCAGGTAGGTTCCTGCCTCGTACACCTGGAAGGGGACAGGGGCGCTGGTCATGAGCCACTCCTTCGGCCTTGGCTTCGACAACAGGGAACCACAGCAACTGTCGGCGGGTCCGCGATACCGCCGGCAACGGCTCCATCACCGCCCATGTCTGATCAGTAGCACCACGAGAATGGCAAATTCGGGCAAACTTACCCGTATTCCCAAGGCGCCGACGCGTTGTAGCCGACCCCCCTCGTTTTGGTGACGCGGGTCACATCCCGCTTCTGTCAGCAATCGGGGCGCCGTCCCGTTCAAGGGGCACGCCAACGAGACGGGAGCACCACCATGAAGCACCGCATCGTCGTCCTCGGCGCCGGATACGCCGGGGCCTTCGCCGCCGGAAACCTGGCCCGTCGGCTGTCCCCCGCCGACACCGAGATAACCGTCGTCAACGACGTACCCGAATTCGTCGAGCGGATGCGGCTCCACCAGTTCGCGATCGGCCAGGACCTCCCTTCTCGCACACTCGCCGAGGTGTTCGCGGGCACCGGGGTCCGGCTGCGCCTGGCGCGCGTCACCGGCGTCGACCCGGTGCGCGGCACGGTCGCCGTGACCGGTGAGGAAGGCGACGGCGAGGTCGCGTACGACACCCTTCTCTACGCGCTCGGCAGCTCCGTGGCCCGGCACGGCGTGCCGGGCGTGGCCGAGTACGCCTTCGACGTGACCGGCCGGACCTCGGCGTTGCGTCTGCGTGAACGACTGGCCGACCTGCGCCCCGGTGGCACCGTGCTGGTCGTCGGTGAGGGACTGACCGGCATCGAGACCGCCACCGAGTTCGCCGAGAGCCGGCCCGACCTCTCGGTCGCGCTCGCCGCGCGCGGCGAGTTGGGCGCCTGGCTCTCCCCGAAGGCCCGCCGTCATCTGCGCCGGGCCTTCGACCGGCTCGGCATCACCGTCCACGAGCACACCGGCATCGAAGCCGTCGAGCCGACACGGGCGGTCGCCGCCGACGGTACGTCCATCCCGGCCGACGTGACCGTGTGGGCCGCCGGGTTCGCCGTACACCCCATCGCGACCGCCGGCGGCCTGGAGGTCACCGAGACCGGCCGGATCGTCGTCGACCGGACCATGCGCTCGGTCTCGCACCCGGACGTCTACGCCGCCGGTGACTGCGCCCACGCCATCGGCGACAACGGCCGGCCGCTGCCCATGTCCTGCGCCTCGGCCGGCGCCACCGCCATGCAGGCGACCGCCGCCGTCATCGCGCGCCTGACAGGCGGCGAGGTCCCGACCGTCGGGCTGACGTACTACGGCAACCACCTCAGCCTCGGGCGGCGGGACGCGATCTTCCAGATGGTCGACGAGGACGTCCGGTCGAAGTCCTGGTACCTGGGCGGCCGGACCGCCGCGCGGCTCAAGTCCGGTGTGCTCAAGGGGGCCGCGTGGGGCATCGTCCACCCGACCTTCGGCATGCCGAAGCGCAAGCGCCGCCTGGCCACCGCGCCCGACCGGGCCGGTGTGAGGGCCGCCGCATAGGCTGCTCCGCATGGACAGCGCCGCCATCGACCGGTTCGAGGCCAGCCGGGGCCGGCTGGCCTCGCTCGCGTACCGGCTGCTCGGCTCGGCCGCCGACGCCGAGGACGCCGTACAGGACACGTTCCTGCGCTGGCAGGCCGCGGACCGCGAAGGAGTGGAGATACCGGAGGCCTGGCTGACCAAGGTCGTCACCAATCTCTGCCTCGACCGGCTCCGCTCGGCGCAGGCGCGCCACGAGCGCGCCGCCGGGGACTGGTTGCCCGAACCGCTCCTCGGGGGCGACCCGATGCTCGGTCCTGCCGACACCTTCGAGCAGCGCGAATCGGTGTCCTTGGCCGTACTGCTCCTGATGGAGCGCCTCTCGCCGGTCGAGCGGGCCGCTTACGTCCTGCGCGAGGCCTTCTCGTACGGCCACGCCGAGATCTCCGGGATCCTCGACATCACCGAGTCGGCGAGCCAGCAGCACGTCCACCGGGCCCGGCGCAGGATCGCCGCCGAGCGTCGCGGCCGCGACGAGGTGGACCCCGCGTCCGCGCGCCGGGTCGTCGAGGAGTTCCTGGCCGCGGCCGTGTCGGGGCGTACCGAGCGGCTGGTGGCGCTGCTCACCGCCGACGCGACCGCGGTCTCGGACGGTTTCGGGCTTGCCGGGCGGCTGCTGCGGTACAGGACGCGCGAGCGCATCGCCTCCTACGTGCGGGCCGGCTTCAAGCCCACCCCGGCGAAGCGGCGGCTGGCCGGCGGCACCCCTGCCATGCACATCGCGCTGGTCAACGGCTCCCCGGCCGTCCTCGCCGTGGTCGACGACCGGGTCGTGGGTGCCGTGTCGTTCGAAGTCGGCGACGGCAGGGTGGCGTCCCTGCACGGCATCGCCGCCGCGGACCGGCTCGGGCGCGTCAATCAGGCGTGGCGGCGGCAGGAACCGGACGTGCCGGTCATGCACGCGTGGTGACCGGAGCCGTCGGAATCCAGTGACGTGGGCCGAGCGAGGACGGTGCCCCTTCGGCCCTCGCACTCCCGTGCGGTGACGGCAAGGAGCCCTCCCGGACAGCTCGTGACGGCGCGGACGCGCCGGGCCGGGGGCCGTCGTCGTAGCCGGCGCCCGCCGACCGGCTGCTGCTCGTCGCCGCGCACCGGCGGACGAACGTGACGCGGCGTCAACTGGCCGCGCGATCGGGCGCCGATGGGCCGAAGGTCCCCGGGGCGGGCCCGGACAGCCCCTGAGTCCCGGCCGCCACCGTGCACGCCGACGCGACGCTGTCCGAGACCGCCCGCGTCAGGGCGCTGCGGCACGTCAGTGGACTGTCGGCTGGCCTCGGCCGCGGCCTGGGCTGAACCACTCACGTCGGCAGCCGCAGGCCCCGTCAGACGCGGTTGAGGGGTCGGCCGTGAGAGCAGTGGGCAGGAGTGTTGTTGCCGCTCATGTCGAAGTCGGCGCAGCTGAGGAACAGGAAGTTGAACTTGCCGAGCAGGAAGGCCAGGAGTCCGGCCACGAGCGTGACGGCAACGGCTCCCAGCCGCGCGTGCACGGGGAGTGCCGAGTAGTCGGGGAGAAAGAGCCTCGAGAGCAGCCATGTCAGCATCGGGGCGCACACCAGGGTGAGGACCACTTCGAAGTAGTGGAGGTAGTGGAACCCGTCAGCCCGCGGCGCGACGATGGCCAGGCCGATCCAGACCGAGGGCAGGGCCAGCGCGAGCCAGCCGCCCCACGGCAGCGCGCCCCGACGCCTCAGCACCGCGCCCGAGAGGAGTACCGCGGTCGTCACCGCCCACAGCGCCAGCATGTCGTCGAAGAAGACGGCGTTGTACGCGCCCAGCGTGAAGGCGGGCCACCAGATGACCAGCGTTCCCCCTGCTGCCGCGGTGGCCATGGCCCGCAGGGTGGGGTCGATTCGCCTTGTCCTTCGTTGCCGCCCCGGGTCCGGCGCGGAGGATGCATCCTCAGACATATGGTGTGCGTCCCCGATGACGAGGGCGCACACCGCAGTTTCACCGGTTCGGGTCAGTGCCCTCCGAGGCGACGCGAGAGGGCCGTGGCCGCCCCGAGTGCGTCTTCAGCCGAACATGCTGGAGGACTCGTCCTGTCGCGCCACGCACAGTGCCCAGATGATAAGCGCGGAGAAGGCGATCACGACGATCGACCAGATCGGGGAGTACGGCAGCGACAGGAAGTTGGCGATGATGATGAGCGCGGCGATGCCCACTCCAGCGACCCGTGCCCACGGGGCGACCCTGAGGAGCCCGACGCTGACGGCGACGGCGACGGCGCCCAGGATCACGTGGATCCAGCCCCAGCCCGTGAGGTCGAACCGGAAGACGTAGGCGCTGGTCACTACGAACACGCTGTCCTGGGCGATCGCCATGATGCCGCGGAAGATGTCCAGCAGGCCGGTGAGCATCAGCATGACTGCGCCGAAGGCGATCAGGCCGGTCGCCCATCGTTCCTTGGCGGTAGACGTACGTGCGGTGGGTGTGGCGGTCATCGTGCTGCCTCGTTTCTGTGGTGAGCGATGTGCTCGGTGCGCGGTGGCGGAGGGAACCGCTCCCTAGCGTTCGGGTGCTCCGCTGCCGGCGAGCACCAGTTCCTTCGCCCGCCGGAACTCGTCGTCGGTGATGTCCCCGTGGGACCGCATCTCGGCGAGCTTGGAGAGTTCCTCGGCACGGGTGGGAGGCGCGCCGGCCCGGGCGGTCCGGCGGATGTAGTCGTCGACTGCTTGCTGCTGCGCACGGACCTGTGCGACCTCGCGGCGGCCCATGTCCTTGCCACGGGCGATCAGGTAGACGAAGACGCCCAGGAAGGGCAGGACGACGACGAAGACCGTCCAGCCGGCCTTCCCCCAGCCGCCCAGGTCGTCGTCGCGGAAGATGTCGAGGACGACCCGGAAGAGCAGGACGAACCACATGATCCACAGGAAGAACACCACCATGGACCAGAAGACGCTCAGTGCCGGATAGTCGTAGGCAAGGTAGGTGTGCGCACTCATGCCGCCTCCTCCGTCCCGGATCTGCATCCGGTGCTCCTGCTGCACTGCTCCCAGCGTGCGCGGGCCGGGGCGGGGCGGCCTCACCCGCGGCGGGTGAACGACGGTCAGTGAACCGGGTGCGGCTCGTCGCCGGGCGGCCCCGTGGCGGCGGCCAGCACCGCCGTGACGGCCAGGACGGCGACGACCACGACGAGGACGACGGCCACCACGCCGACCGTGGGGTGGTTCCACAACACGAGGGTCAGGGCGCCGGCCGCGATGATGACGCCGCTGGTCCAGGACCGGTGCCGGGCCAGCCACTGCCCGGCGTGACCGGTGCGCACACCGAGCCGGCTCAGTCCGCGCCCCGCCGCCGTGGCACCCCGCTGCGCCGCGGACCGCACGGCACGGGCCGCGGTGCCCGGCCCGTACAGGTAGGCCGCCAGCGCCGTGATCACGGAGACCACGAGCAGCGTGCGAACGCTGTCACGCAGGAAGCGGATGACCGTGTCGAAGATCACGGCGGCGGCGTCGCGAGGCAGCGTGGTCGGGGGCACCGAGTCGAGATAGACGCTCCGTACGACGGCCAGGCCCACCAGCAGCACGATCATCATGGCGCCGATGCCGATGGAGACGGCCATCAGCATCACCCGGTGCCCGGGAGCGGTCCAGACGGCCGCGGCGGCGACGACGAGGGCGAGCACGGGCAGCCAGGTGCCGACGATGTCGAGCAGCCGCATCGCGTTCTGGGCCTTGGTGAGCTTCTCGGTGCGGAACAAGGTGATCGAGCGGTCGACCTGCGGAATCGCGGAGGCCCTCTTGAAACCGGCGTCGGCCAGGCGCTTCTTCACCTGGTCGATGACGACTCCGATGTCCAGCTGGACGGTGTCGCCACTGGCCTTGAGCGCTCCCTGCCCTTCACCGGTGAGCATGCCCACCACCGCCGACTGCGCTCTCCGGTTGCCGACCACCCACGCCTCCTCGAAGACGTCACTGGTCACCACCCGGTTGATGATGCGGTGCACGACCGTCTGCACGGCGGAGCGAAGCGGGCCGGTGAGCGACTTCGAGGTGTCGACCACGCGGGGTGGCGCCCCGTTGTCCGAGAGCAGCTTCGTCAGGGAGTCGGTCACCGCCTGGACGTCCACCTTGGCCACCACGTGGTCGGTCAGCCGGTTCACCACGGCGCTCTGCACGGCCGGTTCGGACGCGAGCGGTGCCACGGTCTGCACGTAGCGGTCGGTGTCGGCGACCGTGTCGTGGATCCAGACCGCGACGACGGCCATGGGGGCGAAGACGAGCGTCAGCACCAGGAGGACCGAGGCGCCCACCCGGCGCAGGCGCCGGTGGCGTACGTGCGCCGCCCGGCGGAGCCTGTCGTAGTCCGCGCGTTCCTCGGCGGACAGGGCCCCCGCAGTCTCCACGGGGCCGCCGGAGCCGGACGGTCCGGAGGCGTTGTCGGAAACCATGGCTGCTCCTCACCTGGTCAGGGCCCGCCGCCCGGACGGCCGAGGAGCCGTGTGGGGGCCTCACCAGGCCAGCGTCACGCCGGCCGGCAGCCGTCGGCGTCACCCTTGGCGGGTGATCGGTGCGTGCAGGTGCCTCACTGCGGCGTCTGGCGCATCTCCAGTACGCGCAGGCCCAACGACTGACAGCGAGCGAGCAAGCCGTACAGGTGCGCCTCTTCGACGACCGGGCCGTACAGGATGGTCTGACCGGACATCACCACGTGATCCAGCTCGGGAAACGCCTTGGCCAGCGTCTCCGTCATCTCCCCCTCGACGCGAATCTCGTAGCGCATCAGCCGCTCTCCCCCTGGAAGGCAGTCCCGGTCCCTGTCCTGCGATCCTCCACCGCCGGCCCCCGGTGCTGCCTCACCCGTGGCAGGTGAGACCGCCGCACGTGCGGGCAGCGGTCACAGGAGACCGAGGTCGCGCGCCCGGTGCACCGCATCGTGACGTCGGTTCACAGCGAGTTTGCGGTACGCGCTCTTGAGGTGGGTCTTGACCGTGTTGACCGAGACATGGAGATCGGCGGCGATCTCCTCCGTCGACATCATCTGGGCCAGCCTCTGCAGGACGTCACGTTCGCGTCCGCTCAGTTCTTCCACCACCGGCAGCGGCGGCTGATCCCCGGGCCGCACCGGGCCGCCGGTCGTCGGCGGGCCGGGTGTGAGCCAGCCGGCGGCCAGTGCGCGGAGCGGGCCGGTGCGCAGCAGCGGCCGCAGCCACGGTCCGGCTTCGCGGAAGGGACGCCGCAGGCGCTCGCGCCGGGCGTCCCGGAGCGCCTGGGCCACGAGTCTGCTCTGCGTGGCGAGGTCCCCCGATGCGCCCGCGGCCTGCGCCCGGACCAGTGCGGCCCGTACGGTGATCGCGGGTCCGACGTCGCCGTGCGACCGTACGCGGTCGAGCAGTTCGACCGCGGCGCCGGTCTCACCCGTGGCCAGCTCCGCCTGCGCGGCTCCCACCAGGCAGACCGGCTCGCAGCAGGGCTCGTCGGCCAGCAGCTCGACGGCCATCTCCGGCCGGCCCTCGGCGAGGTGGGCGGCGGCGGCCACCGACGCCGTGTGCGCCTCGGCCCACGGGGAGGCCGTGTCGGCGACGACGGCCCGATCCGTCGCCTCGAGCGCGGCCCGGCTCTCCCCGCGGGCCAGCAGGACACGCCCGGTCACGACGGCCCGCGCCGCCTGCACCACCGGGTCCCGCGGCGGGCGCGGTGTCTCCACCGCGGCGTCGAGCAGCGCTTGGGCGCGGTCCAGCTCGTCGCGGTCCACGGCCACCGCCGCCAGGACCAGGGATCCCAGCCCGGAGCCGGCCTCCCAGGGAAGGCCCCGACGGTCCCCGGTGGTGAGTGCGGCCCGGGCCTTGCGCTCGGCCCGGTCCGGCCAGCCCTTCAGGTAGTCGATCAGGGCCAGGTGGCCCAGACACTCCTCCCGCGCCCGTGCCGTCGATGCGGCCCTGCCGGAGTCGACCACCGTGATCAGGGCCTCTCGCGCGTCGCCGAAACGGCCCGCCCACAACCGGGCCGAGCCGAGGTGGGTGAGCAGGAGGGCGTTCAGCTCGGGGTGTTCTGCCAGGAGCCGCTCCGGCACCTGCCGTCGGGGTGCCTCGGCGGCCTCGGCCGCCCTCTCCACCCGGTCGGGCGCGCCGGTCAGCCGTGCGACCAGGGCTTCCAGGAGGGAACAGCTCAGCCGGGCGGCGGCCAGATCCGGGGAATCGTCCTCGCTCGCTCCGTCCCGTTCGGCCAGGGCCCGCGCGGCCCGTTCCAGTCGGGACAGGCCGCGCTCGACGTCGCACCGGGACAGTTCCCGGGCCGCGCGGACGAGGTCGGTTGCGGGGTTCCTCGGTGCAGGCCCCATCTTCGCGAACAGCTGGGACAGGTCCTCCGAGCGCAGTCCCGTGAACATCTCGCCGATGGCGAGGTCGTCGACCAGGGCACCGGCGGCGCACTCCCAGTCGTCCGCCGCGGCCGCGTGGCACAGCGTCTCGTCGAGGAACCCGCAGCGCCGCAGCCAGTGCGCCGCCCGCCGGTGGAGTCGGGGCTCCACGCCGGGAGCGCGCACGCCCAGGTGGGCGCGGAGGATCTCGCCGAACAGCGGGTGGAGCCGGAACCAGCCGTGCCCGAGGTAGTCCACGAACGCGTTGTCGCGGTGCAGGCCGGTCAGGATGAGTTCGGCGTCGGTGCGCCCGGTGAGGGCGTTGGCCAGGTCGGGGCAGAAGCGTTCGAGGATGCTCGTCCGCAGCAGCAGGTCCTGCGTCTCGGCGGTCTGCCGCTTGAGCACCTCGGCCAGCAGGAAGTCGGCGATCGTGGTGCGGTTGGCCTCGAAGTCCTTCAGGTACGTCTGCGGATCCGGCTCCCCCTGTGCGGCGAGGGCGCTCAGCCGCAGGCCGGCCGCCCAGCCCCGGGTGCGCTCCACCAGCGCGTCGACGGCATCGGCCGGAAGGTCCAGGCCGTGCAGCGCCAGCAGGTCGGTCGCCTCGTCCAGGGTGAAGGCGAGCTCGGCGTTCGTGATCTCCGTGATGGCGCCGGCCGCGCGGTAACGGTGCAGCGGCAGGAGCGGCTCCGTGCGCGTCACGAGGACCAGACGCATCCCCCGGCCGGCGGCCTGGAGGACGGATTCCAGCTGGTCCGCGATCTCCGGGTCGGTCACTCGGTCGTACTCGTCGATGACCACGAGCACGGGCGTGTCCCTGGCGCTCAGTTCGGCGGCGAGCCGCGTGAGCAGCGCTTCGTCCACGCGGTCGGCCTCGGCGGGGACGCCGACCTCGGTGGACGGTGACACGCCGGCCGTGCGCAGGGCTTGCAGGAGATAGGCCCAGAAGGTGCCGCAGCCCTTGTCGGCCACCCGTGCGGTCAGCCACGCCACGTGTCCGTCCAGCGCCGCGGCCCAGTCGGCGACCAGCATCGTCTTGCCCGCTCCTGCGGCTCCGTCGACCACCGTCAACGGTGTCAGCAGAGCCTCGTCGAGGTGGGTGACCAGTCGGTCGCGGCGCAGGAACGTGGGGGGACGGGCGGGTACGGCGAACCGCGTCCGCAGAAACGGGTCTCCTCGGGGATCGGCAGGGGATGTGGGTGGAACCGGTCTGTTCTCGTCCAGTACGGCCACAGAGCTCACCGCCACGGATGTCGTCAGGTCGCCGCTGCCGTCCGGCCCTCATGCAGAAGACGCGGGACGCGGATCCGGGTCGGGGAGGGACGGCGACGGCGTCCGGCGAGCGCGCAAGTCACGTCGACGACGCCCGGTACGGCCCGTGCCAGCAGAGTGGCGATCGGGACGAACACCGGGTCGTCGACACGACCGGTGAGCCGGACGACTCCATTGTGGACTTCCACGCCCACGGGTGCCATGCGCGTGCCAGGCGCGCGGCGTGGGCGAGGGTGGCGTCGGGCGCCACGGTGACGGCCGGGGCGCTCATCAGCTCCCAGGCGGTGACCGCGTCGGCCTTGCGGGCCTCGGGAAGGTGCCGTGCCCGGCCGGGGCCGCCCTCCCGGCACTCCTCCTTGGGCAGCAGACCGGCCTCCGAGACCACCCCGACGACGTGCCCCACTCCCGCATGGTCCTCACGATGTCCTTGAAGGCCGCGCCCGCACGCAGGGCGACGACCGTGCGGGTCGTCACGTCAGAGTCGCCCGGTGCATGGGCCGAGTGGCCCGTTCACGGCCCAGGCGGCCCGTCGCTACGTCGTGGGCGGCCCGACGCTACGTCGTGGGCAGCGGGACCCGCCACTCCAGTACGGTGCCGCCCTGGTCAGGTGCGGACACGACCAGTCGGCCGCCCAGTTGTTCCGCCCTCTCGGCCATGTTGCGCAACCCGCTGCGCCGACCCCCGGGCGGGATGCCGACGCCGTCGTCCGAAACGGTCAGCCGCACGTCGTGGCCGTCGGTGACCAGAGCGATCTGGGCCCGCACGGCGTGGGCGTGGCGGGCGACGTTGGTGAGGGCCTCGGAGAGCACGGCTACGACATGGTCGGCGATCTCGCGCGGCACCTCGGTGTCGACCAGGCCTTCCATGCGCACACTGGGGGCGAAGCCCAGCACCGGGGTCCCCTCGTCGACCAGGCGTACCACCCGGGCCCGCAGCCCGTTGTCGGCGCCGCCCGTGCGGGCCCGCAGCCCGAAGATGGCCGACCTGATGATCTTGATGGTCTCGTCCAGGTCGTCCACGGCCCGCAGCACCCGCTCGGCGGCCTCCGGGTGCTCGATGAAGCGGCCCGCGCTCTGCAGGGTCATGCCCGTGGCGAAGAGCCGCTGGATGGCCAGGTCATGCAGCTCCCGGGCGATCCGGTCACGGTCCTGCAGCACGGCGATTCGCTCGGCGTCCTTGCGGCGCTCGGCCAGTTCCATGGCGATCGCGGCCTGAGCGGCGAAGCCCCGCAGCGTCTCGGTCTCCGTGTCCGAGAACACCGGCCGGCCGGCCTCGCGGGCCACCAGCACCACGCCCCGGACGCCTCGTGTGCCGGTGCCGATGGGGGCGGCCACGGCGGGGCCCAGCCCCTGGAAACGCGGTGGCTCCGGCGAGACCCGCTCGTCGTGGTTCACGTCGTCGCTGGCGACCGGGGCGGCGGCCGAGAAGGCGAGGCCCATCAAGGTGCCGGACAGGGGCAGCACCAGTCCGCGGTGCGCGTCCGCTTCCGTGCCCACCGCGATCTCCACGGTGAGGGACCCGGTGCCCTCCATGGGTCTCGCCACCGCCGCCAGGGCCGATCCCGTGATCTCACGTGCCCGTTCGGCGATCAGCCGGAGAGCCACAGCCGGTGCGCTGGCGGACATCAGGCTGTGGCTGATCTCGGCGTTCGCCAGCAGCCAGCGCTCCCGCAGCCGGGACTCCTCGTAGAGGCGGGCGTTGTCGATGGCGACGCCGGCCGCCACGGCCAGCGTGCACAACACCGACTCGTCCTCCTCGTCGAACTGGACCCCGCCGCGCTTCTCGGTCAGGTACAGATTGCCGAAGACCTGGTCACGGACCCGGATCGGCACCCCCAGGAAGCTGTTCATCGGTGGGTGGTGGGCCGGATAGCCGTAGGAGGCCGGGTGCTGGGAGATCTTCTCCAGCCGGAGCGGCTCCGGGTTCCTGATCACCTCACCGAGGATGCCGTGACCCTCCGGGTAATGACCGATGCGGGTGATCTGCTCCTCGGTGACACCGACGGTGTGGAAGGCCGACAGCGAGCTGCCGTCGGGGCCGATGACGCCCAGGGCGGCGTATTCGGCGTCGACGAGCACGGCCGCCGACTCCACGATGGAGCGCAGGGCCTGCGCGAGGTCCAGTTCCCGGCCGACGGAGAGGACCGCCTCCAGCAGGCTGTGCACCCGTTCCTGCGTACCCCGGGCGGCGTCGATCCGGGCCTGCAGCTCCTCCAGCAGCTCGTCGAGTTTGAGCTGCGGCAACCGCACGCGGGGCTCTCCCGGGCTGCTTCCCTCCATCTCCCCTCCAGCACGTTCCGTCCTTCGGGGTCAGCTGCCACGGTAGCCGCCCGCGGGGGCAGTCGGCATCACGGCCGTCGCAGGGGATGCACCGGCGGCACCGGAACAGGCCACCCCGCTCCGCGCGCGTGGGGACGTCCGGCCCCTCGCTCGGGCCCGACCGGCACTGGGCGGCAGGTCCGTCACGCGGGACAGTGGGAACAGGAGCGGCGCCGGTCCCCCGCGGTGTCGCTCCGTCTCATCGGTCCCCGGCACGCACCGACCGACCGAGCCGGTGACCCTTCCACCTCCGAAGAAGCAGCCCATGACCCGCAAGTACGCCCCTGCCTACCAGCGCATCGACCTCGACCCCGTCGAGGCACTGCGGTTGCTGGGCAGCGTCTCGCTGGGACGGATCGTCTTCACCCGGCAGGCGCTGCCCACCGTCCGTCCGGTCAATCACGTTCTGGACCACGGGGACATCGTGATCCGCACCCACGAGGGCGCGGCTCTGACGGCGCACGCCGGGGAGGCCCCCGGCAGCGGGGTGGTCGTCGCCTACGAGGCCGACGCCATCGACCCTGCCAGCCACCTCGGCTGGAGCGTGGTCGTCACGGGCTACGCCCGTCTGGTGACCGATCCCGCCGAACTGGACCGGGTCCGGGGGCTGTTGCAGCCCTGGGTGCCCATGCAGGGCATGGACCAGGCGGTGCGCATCCGCCCCGAGGTGGTCTCGGGTGTCCGCCTCAGGGAGTCGGACGGGACCGGTGCGGCAGCCGGATGACGGCCGCCGCACACGGCGGAGGCGGTACGGGCTCCACGCGCTCGTACCGCCTTGGCCGGGGTGTCGTAGCGCACTCGGCGGGTGACCCGGCGCCCCGTGACGATGCCGGGATCGATCCGGACCCACAGATCGATGCCGGGATCGGTCCGGACCCACAGATCACGGCCACCGCCCGCCCGGGTCACCCGACGGCGCCTCGTCCGCCGCATGCGCGGTCGTCCGTTCGGTCGTGGCCGTCACGCTTCTCGTCGGTCAGGCCGCGGGAACGGCCACTTCCGTGTGCTGCCGGGCGCCGAGCACCACCTTGAGCGCGCCGGTTTCGGCGGCCTTGGAGAAGACGTCGTACGCCTCTTCCATGTGGTCCGACGGAAAGGTGTGGGTGACCAGCTGCCCGGTCGGGAGCCGGCCGGCGGCGGCCATCCGCAGCAGGACGGGCGTGGAGGAGGTGTCCACCAGGCCGGTCGTGATGGTCACGTTCCTGATCCACAGGTCTTCGAGGTGCAGCGTGGCGGGCTTGCCGTGCACGCCGATGTTGGCCACGTGTCCTCCGGGGCGGACCATCCGGGTGCACAGCTCGAAGCTCTCCGGCACGCCGACCGCCTCGATCACCACATCCGCGCCCAGCCCGCCGGTCAGGTCGGCCACCAGCTGGGCGGCGTCCTCGCGGACGTCGGCCACCGCGTCGGCGCCGAGCCGATGGGCGGCCTCCAGCCGGGCCGGAGCCAGATCGACGGCGATGATCCGCTCGGGCGAGAAGAGGCGTGCCGTGATGACGGCCGCGAGGCCGATGGGACCGGCTCCTACGACGGCCACCGTGTCGCCGGGACGTACGCGGCCGTTGAGGACGCCCACCTCGTAGGAGGTCGGGAAGATGTCGGCGAACAGCACGGCGTCCTCGTCGCGCAGCGACGCGGGCAGCGGGTGCACGGACAGGTCGGCGTACGGCACGCGGACGTACTCGGCCTGGGTGCCGTCGATCAGGTGGCCGAGGATCCAGCCGCCGCCGCCACGGCACTGGCCGTAGGAGCCGTCCCGGCAGAACCGGCAGCGGCCGCAGGAGGTGATGCAGGAGACGAGCACCCGGTCCCCGGGGCGTACGGTGCGGACATCGCCGCCGATCTCGACGATCTCGCCCACCGCCTCGTGACCGAGCACGGTGCCGGGGCGGACCTCCGGAACATCACCCTTGAGGATGTGCAGGTCGGTCCCGCAGATGGTCGCGGCGCCGACGCTCACGACGGCGTCGGTGGGCTCCTTGACGGAGGGGTCGGGCACGTCCTGCCAGGACGCCTGTCCCGGACCGTGGAAGACGAAGCCTTTCATGGCACTGGCTCCTCACCCTGGTGCGGTCTGCGGCGGGA
The DNA here is from genome assembly GCF_040645015.1 of Streptomyces sp. NPDC046881. Taxonomy (NCBI): domain Bacteria; kingdom Bacillati; phylum Actinomycetota; class Actinomycetes; order Kitasatosporales; family Streptomycetaceae; genus Streptomyces; species Streptomyces sp. NPDC046881. The sequence continues at coordinate 246,752 of NZ_JBEYXJ010000001.1, forward strand.
CCGGTGATCCGACGCGAACGGCACGCCGGCAGGCCCCGCACGTTCAGCCTGTGCGGTGGGCGGCGTCCCCCGCTTGGGCCGTCCGGCCCTTGTTCCCGGCCGGACGGTGCCGAGCCGGCGGGGCTCCCGTGCCGCCGGCTACCGGGCCGCGTGGCGTGCCCGCGAGGCCCCTCGCCCCTGTGGGCGCGGCTCCGCCCGGTCACCGTCGAAGAAGTCGTCACGGCGCGGACTCAGGCGCGAACCGACCGGCGGCCGCTGACGGGCCGACGGGGTTACGTGCGGACTGCCCAGCGGGCACCTTGCGCCGCTCTTCTCCGACGAAGCCGCGGCGCGGCCGACCGCCGGTGCGGCTCTCAGGCGGGTTCGGGTACGACCGCCACCGGGCAGGGGGCATGGTGGAGCACGCCGTGGGCGACACGGCCCAGGTGGAGCCCGAAGTGGCCCGGGCGTCGCCGGGCGCCGACGACGGCGAGGGCTGCTCCACGGGACTCGGCGAGCAGGGCGTCGCGTGCGTAGCCCTCGACCGTACGGCGCCGCACGTCCAGGCCGGCCGGGGCGTCCCGCAGCGCTTCCTCCACCAGTTCCACGGCCTGCTGCTCCTGGAGGCGGGCCGGCCGGCCGGCGATCAGGGGATGCGCCACAGGCTCGTGCAAGGGCCGGTGCCAGGCCCGGACGGCCTCCAGCAGAGCCCCGCGCAGCATGGCCTCCTCGACCGCGAACCGTACGGCGGCCGAGCCCGCCGGCTCGTCACCCACCGCCAGGGCGATGCGGGCGCGTGCCCCTGGGGCCACCCGGTTGTCATGGCTTCCGCGCAGCACGACGACCGGACAGTGCGCGTGCCCGGCCAGGGCCGCGCTCACCGAGCCGAGGATCGCCTCGGTCATGCCGCTGCGGCCTCGGCAGCCCACCACCATCGCGAGAGCGCTGCGGCTCTCCCGGATCAGGCCGTACTCCGGTTCCTCGGGCAGCACGTCGGTGGTGACCTTCACACCCGGCTGCCGATGGCGGGCACGCCGCTCCGCGGTCCCTACGACGTCCTCGACCATCAGCTCCTCGGACGGCTTGCCGAGGTCGCCGCTCACGGATACGCCCTCGTAGCGCTCCCAGAGCGAGGCGTACACCAGCCGGAGCGACGCCCCGCGCAGGGCCGCTTCGTCGGCGGCCCAGTCGACGGCCCGCAGGCTCGGTTCGGAGCCGTCGACTCCGACGACCACGGGAAGGTCGAGGGGTTCCCCGTAGGCATGTGCGGCTGATGCGTTCAAGGCTTCTTCTCCTCGGATGGCCGGTCAGCGTGCGCGACGACCGCGACCGGGGCGGCGATGTGGTGCAGGGCGGAGTGGGTGACATGGCCGATGTGGGCGCGGAGCAAGCCGGTGCGGACGCGCCGGCCGACGACCACCAGGGAGGCGTCACGGGAACAGTCGGCGAGGACCCGTGGTGCGCTGCCGCACCGGCTCGCCTCGAGGACCTCGACGTCCGGGAACTTCTGCCGCCAGGGACGCAGGGCCTTGCTCAGGAGGGCGGCCTGGCCCCGCTCCAGCGAGTCGTCGAGTCCGGCGCCACCGGCGAGGCGGGCGAAGGAGGGCGGCAGGTCGGGCCAGGCGTGGACGGCGCGCAGGGCGGCGTTCCGGCGCGCGGCGGCGTCGAAGGCAAACTCCAGCAGCGTGTCGTCCGGGTGGAAGAGGTCGAGGCCGAGCACGACGGGCCGGAACGGCGCCGCGGCGGACGGGACGCCCGCCGGGTCCATCCGGTGCTCGTCGGCGGCCTGCTCCCCCGCGCGCACCAGCACCACCGGGCGTTCGGCGCGGGCCACGACTCCCAGGCTCACCGAGCCGACCACGAACCCTTTCACCCCACCGAGGGCCCGCGAGCCCAGCACCAGCAGTTCGCTGATGCCGGCCGCAGCGCACAGGACCTCGGTGACGGGCCCCGTCGGCTGCTCGGTGATCACCTCGATGCCCGGGTGGCGCAGCCGGACGCCCTCCGCGCTCTCGTGCGTCAGCTGCTCCGCCCACTGCCGGTGGACCTCGGGATCCAGCAGTGGAGTCCGCGCCACGAATCCGGGCAACGGCTCCCGGACATGCACGATCTTCAGCGGCAGGGCACGCAGCAGCGCTTCGCGCGCCGCCCACTCGACTGCCGCCCGGCTCTCGGGCGAGTCGTCGAGACCCACGGTGACGGTTCGGGACACGGGCTCCGCCTCCCCGAGTGAGGACTCCGCACCAGCGTGGCGCCGCGGGGCGTTCGCGCTCAGGGGCCGGACGGCCCCGTCCGGGAACCGACCGGCCCTTAACCGTCGCCGCCGCCGTCGGCCGTCGGGCCTCCTCCGTGACACCGCCCTCGTGCCCGTTGCCGCACGCCTGGTGATGTCCGTCGAGGGGGTCGTGGACGCGGAGTTCGACCTCGCGAACGGGTCCGATCGGCCCTGGTGCAATCGGTAGCCGCGGGGAATGATCGGTCTCTGGGACAGTCGGGAGTCTGTCCTCGTCCAGGAGACGTGGGGGTCGCCATGACCGAGACGCGCACCTTCAGCGAGCAGGACCCGATCCGCGTGTTCCTGCTCGACGACCACGAGGTGGTACGACGCGGCCTGGCGGACCTCCTCGACGCCGAACCGGACATCACCGTGGTCGGCGACGCGGACACGGCCGAACACGCGCTCACCCGGGGACCGGCCCTGCGCCCGCACGTCGCCGTGCTCGACGTCCGCCTGCCGGACGGCGACGGCATCTCGGTCTGCCGTGAACTGCGCGACCGGATGCCGGAACTGGCGTGCCTCATGCTGACCTCCTTCGACGACGAGGAGGCCCTGCTGGACGCCATCATGGCCGGGGCATCGGGATACGTCCTGAAACAGATCAAGGGCTCGGACCTGCTGTCAGCGGTGCGCACCGTCGCCTCGGGCCAGTCGATGCTGGACCCGGCGACAACCGCCCGGCTCATGCGTTCCCTGCGGGCGGACCCTGCCGAGGTGCCGTCGCTGCCGCCCGAGCTGGCCGGTCTCTCCCCCAGGGAACGGGACATCCTGGCGTTGATCGGTGACGGCCTGACCAACCGGGAGATCGGCAAGAGGCTCTACTTGTCCGAGAAGACCGTCAAGAATCACATCTCGCGGCTGCTGGCCAAGCTCGGCGTGCAGCGCAGGGTCCAGGCGGCGGTCCTCGCCTCCCACCTGGACGGGCGCGACCCGCGCGCTGCTCCTTGAGCCGGCTGTGTCACTCGCCCGACCCACTCTGCCGGGTGCGGACCGCGGCCGGGGCCCGGTGCACCGTGGCAGGGTCGTCGCCGGTGTCGTGCAGCGGTCCGTGCGCCGGCGCACCCCGGCGCGTCGGATCACTGTTCCTCGGAGCGCACGATCACGACCGGGCACTTCGCGTGCTGCGACACGTGCTGGCTGACCGACCCGAGCAGGGCGCGGACGAACCCGCCCCTTCCGCGGCTGCCGACGACCAGCGCCTCGGCTCCCTCGGCGGCCCGCAACAGGACGTCGGCGGGGTTTCCGTGCACCACGTGGGTCCTGACCGCTTCGGCCGCCTGCGCACCGAGCACCTCGGTCAGTTCCCGCCTCATCTTCTGCCGGGTCTCGTCCTCGTCGACGTCCATGTCCACGGCGGGTGCCGACCAGCCGTACAGGCCCGGCAGCTCCCACACGGCGACCGCCTCCACCGCCCCGCCGACGAGGCCCGCGTACCGCACGGCCCAGCGCAGGGCCGCGTACGAGGACGACGACCCGTCGACGCCGACCACGACCCGCGCCTCGGAGACATCCCTGTCCATGCGTTCCACCTCTCCCGCAGCGACCGGACCGCCTGGTCGGGCCCCTCTGCTCCACGCTGCGGGACACCCGGCCACACCGCCAGAGAAGAGCATCCAGCGGCATGACGGACGGTGCTTGCCCTGGGCGGTTCACTCACGGTGCAGCACGACTTTGAGGGCTCCTGTGCTGGGGCCTCGTGCGAACACCACCACGGCCACCCGTGGCTCGGTCCGGCCGGTGTCGGAGGCGCCGGGGGCGCGCGTGATCCGGTGCCCTCCGCGGCGCCATGTGGACCCGCGGCGGGGGCCTTTCGGCCCATGCGGCCGTGTGATCCCGGTGGCAGGTTGGATACAGCACCACTGTGCGGAGAGGGCGGCGATCATGCGAGCTCACCTCGGCGACCACCTCGTCATCGAAAGCCCGGCGACCGGCGCGGCCAGGCGCGACGGCGAGATCGTCGGACTCCGTCACGACGACGGAACACCCCCCTACGACGTGCGCTGGTCGGACACGGACGACGTGACGCTGGTGTTCCCCGGGCCCGACGCCCACATCCGCCATGGGGAGCGGGAACAGCCCGTGTCCCCGGACGACAAGCAGGCGGGCGCCGCGTCCGCCGCGACCCGGGTGACCGGAGCGGCCGGTCCCGGGGACCTCGGCCGGCGCGTCGCCGTCGCACGGCACAGGCGCGGGCTCAGCCGGGCGGAAACAGCGGGCCGCGCCCGGATGTCACCGAACTACCTGGCGTATCTGGAGGAAGGGCCCGCCGACCCGACGCCGGCGACACTCATCCGACTGGCCGACGCACTGGGCACCACGGTCGCGGCACTGCGTGGCGGTGGCATGGACCTTCCGCCCGGTCAGGGGCGCGCGCTGCTCCGTCCCCGGCTGCGGGACCTCGGCCCGGAGGAGTGCCGCACCCTGCTCTCCACACACGGCGTCGGGCGCGTTTCGGTGACTGCCTCCGACGGCCGCCCGGCCGTCGTCCCGGTCAACTACGAGGTCGTCGACGACGCCATCGTCTTCCGGACAGCGCCCGACTCCGTGGCCGCGGCAGCCGCGGGAACGGAGGTCGCCTTCGAGGTCGACCACGTGGACGACGCCCTGAGCCAGGGCTGGAGCGTGCTCGCTGTCGGCCCGGCGAGCGTGGTGACGGAACCCGAGGCCGTACGCACGCTCACCCAGCACGCGCACACCACACCGTGGGCGGGCGGCCAGCGCGAGATGTGGGTGTCGATCCGGCCCGCGAGCCTCACGGGCCGCCGGATCACTCCTGCGGACCGGTAGGACCACGGGGCGCCCTCCCGCCGGAATCGCGTGTCACGGCACCGCACGAGAGTGGACGGGCTACGACCCCGACCCGCCGCGAGCGGCCTCGCGAGTCCTCCTGGGCGCGCCGCCCGAGCGCCGGGCCGGCCTGGTCGACCACCCGCCGCCGATGCGGCCGGGCCCCATCGGCGGCGGGCTGGCGCTACCGCGGCACAGGGCGGACCCCCAGGCCGCGGTTCCGGGACGATGAGGGCGGCCGGTCGCGGCAGATGATCACCCGTTCGGCTCCGCATACGCACGCCGGGACAGGGCAGTCGGTGCAGGCGTGGCGAGTGCCCGTAGCCGGTGGTGCCGCAACCGATCCCCGAGTCGGGCCGCGGCACCACCAGCACTCCGCCACGCAGCCTCCAGCTTCTGACCTCGTCGTTCCCGCCCCCCCGCCGAGCGGTCCGGGCTCAAGGGCGGGCAGGGGTCGGCCGATGGCGGTGGCATGGGAACGTATTCTCTCGTCGCCGCACGCCGTCTTGTGTCCCGCCGTCGCCTCGGGTCGGTGGCCGGGGTGATCGCGGTTCTCTGGTCGGTGGTGTCCGGGCCCTCGGCGGTGCCGGCCGAGGCCGTCTCGTCGCGCTCGGCGGTGCCTGCGGGCGAGAAAGGCCTGCGGACGCTGTTCGGGTCCGAGAACCGTTTGATCCGTACGCGCGAGCGGGTGGTCGCGGTGACCTTCAACGCGGCCTGGAACGACGCCGGCCTGGACGGCGTTCTCCGTGAGCTCGGCCGCCGGCGTACACCTGCCACGTTCTTCCTGACCGGCGACTTCGCCGACCGCCACCCCGAGGTGGTGAAGAAGCTCGCGGCCTCGGGGTACGGCCTGGGCAACCACTCGTACAGCCATCCCTGCTTCAAGGAGCTGACCGCCGCCGGGAGGCGCCGGGAGGTCCGGGCGGCGGACCGGGCCCTGCGCGCGGCCGGGGCGGGTCGAGCCCTGACCCCGTTCTTCCGGTTTCCCTACAGCGAGACCAGCCCTGCCCAGATCAGGGAGGTCAACGGGCTGGGGTTCGCGGACATCGAATTCACCACCGACACCAACGGATGGATGGGCACCGCGGGCGGCATGACCGTCGACCGCGCGGTGCACCGGGCGCTGGACGCACTGCGCCCAGGGGCGATCCTGCAACTGCACGTCGGCACGCCCGAGGGCCACACCGACGTGATCGACGCCCAGGCCCTGCCCCGGATCCTCGACGCGATCGCCGCCCGCGGTTACCGCGTCATCGACCTCCGCGGCCTCCTCCACACCCCTGCTTGTGACCAGCGTGAACCATGCGGCCAACTCCAGTGACTCGAGTGGCGAGAGCCGTACGCCCTGCTCGCCAAGCTGCCCTTCGCAGGCCGGCCCGTTCCTGCGCGGGCACGCGGGCGAGCCTGCCCCCGCCTTCGCCGCCGACCGGTTACGTGAGCTGGGGCGCGACGCGCAGGATGCTCTTGCCGTACGTCTTCCCCTCGGCGAGTCGGCGCAGCGCCTCGTCGAGGTCGGCCATCTCGTATTCGGCGGTGATGTCCGGCCGGACGTGCCCCTGGGCCACGGCCCGCAGGGCCTGCCGGGCGCTGTCGGCGAGCCGTTCGGGGTGGGTCCGGCTGAGTAGGTCGCTGTTGTAGGACAGCACGGACCGGCCTCTCATCAGCAGCTCGTCGCTGTCGAGCGCCACGGGCGCTGAGCCGGCGAGGGCGCCGTACATGGCCAGCCGGCCGTGCGGGGCAAGCCGGAGCAGGCTGGTCAGGCGGGTGGGGCCGCCGACCGGGTCGAGGACGACGTCGAAGGACTCCTCGCCGGCCTGTGCGTCCCCGGCGTCGGCGAACTCCGCACGGGTGATCAGCCGGTCGTAGCCGAACCGGGCGGCATAGGCGGCCCGTTCGGCGTCGCCCACCACACCGACGATCCGGCCGGCCCCCGCGGCCCGGGCGTACTGGGCGGCCATGGTGCCGACGCCGCCGGCCGCCGCGTGGACCAGGACGCGCTCGCCCGAGCGCACCCGGGTGACCGTGTGGACCAGGTCGTACGCGGTCGCGGTCGCCCAGCCGAACGCGGCGGCGGTGCGCGGGTCGAGTCCCTCGGCGTCGAAGACGAGCGCGGCGGAGGCGATCACCACGTCGGCGAAGGCGCCCCCGCCGGTCAGCGCGGTGACCGTCCGGCCCAGCAGCGCCTCGTCGACGCCCTGGCCGACGCCGACGACCCGTCCGGCGGCCTCGAATCCGGGGACGAAGGGCCGCTGCACGGGGAAGTGGCCGCGGCGCACGAGCACATCGCCCCACTGGATCCCGGCGTACTGGACGGCGATGGCGACCTGGCCGGGGCCGGGCAGGGGCCGGTCGAGCTCGGTGAGGCGGAACCGGTCGTCGGTGTCGAGGACGACAGCCTTCATGTCTCTGCTCCCTCAGGTGACTCAGTATCCTGATACAGGCGGATGTGCCGACCGTATGAGTATCAGCATGCTGAGTCAACCAAGAAAGCTGATTGAGGTGGAGGCGTCGATGGCCGATCCGACGGCGAATGACGAGGCCGGGGTCCCGGCCGAGGACTACCTGTGCGGCCGCATCCGGCGCGCCGAGCAAGCTCTGATGGGCCACCACGAAGCCGTGCTGCGCGGGCACGGCCTCACCATGACCCAGTACACCGTGTTGCTCGCGCTGTCGGCGGAGGCGGACATGTCCGGTGCGCAGCTCGCCCGGGCCTGCGGCGTCACCCAGCAGACCATGGCCACGGTCCTGACCGGTCTGCAGAAGAAGGGCCTCGTCGCGCGCACGCCGTCACCCGTCCACGCCAAGGTTCTGCTCACGTCCTTGACCGACCAGGGCCGTACCGTGCTGGAGCGCGCCTACCAGGAGGTCATCGTGCTGGAGCGCGCCCTCACCGACGCCTTCGCCCCCGAGGAGCACGCCGCCCTGTGCGCCCTCCTGGAGCGCGCCACCAGCGTGCTGGCCGAGCAGACCCCTCGCCGTCGCTAGGGCGATCCGGCACCGGCCCGACGTGCCCCTAGGATGACGAGGGTGACCGCACGAACCAGTGACATCGAGAAGGCGGCCGGAGTGCTGCGCGCCGGCGGGCTGGTGGCGCTCCCGACCGAGACCGTCTACGGTCTCGGCGCCGACGCCGAGAATCCCACCGCTGTCTCGCGCATCTTCCAGGTCAAGGGGCGTCCGCCCTCCCACCCGCTGATCGTCCACATCGGCGGCGCGGAGCAGTTGGACGACTGGGTCGAGGACGTTCCCGCGACGGCGCGCCTGCTGGCCGAGCATTTCTGGCCGGGGCCGCTCACGCTGGTGCTGCGGCGCGGCAGCCGGGTGCCCCTCGAAGCGACGGGTGGCCTGGAAACGGTGGCCGTACGCGTCCCCGACCACCCCGTCGCCCTCGCGTTGCTGTCGGCCTTCGGCGGCGGTGTCACGGCCCCGTCCGCCAACCGCTTCGGCCAGGTCAGCCCCACCACCGCGCACCACGTCCGGGCCGAGCTCGGGGATGCCGTCGACTTCGTGCTGGACGGCGGATCCTGCGAGGTCGGCGTCGAGTCGACCATCGTCGACGCCACGGGCGAGGTCCCGAGCATCCTGCGCCCCGGCGGGGTGACCCGCGAGGACCTCGAAGCGGTGCTGGGGCGCCCGCTCGCGGTGCACTCGACGAGCCGCGTCCGGGTGCCGGGCCAGCACCCGTCCCACTACGCGCCGCGTGCGCGGGTCGTCCTCGTCGAGCCCGAGAAGGTCGTCGCCGAAGCGGAGCTCGCGCAGCAGCTGGGGCACCGGGTCGGGGTCTTCCTTCCCCCCGCCGTCACCGACGCCACGGTGAAGGCGCACGCCGTGGCGTCGGTCCCCGCGTCGATGGACGCCTACGCGCGCGGGCTGTACGGGTTCCTGCGCGAGCTCGACCAGCAGGGCTGCGACCTCATCGTCGCGTCCCTGCCGGCGGAGGAAGGACTGGGACTCGCGATCGCCAACCGGCTCCGCCGCGCCGCGGGGCCCCGGCCCTCCGCGTGACCGGCATCGGATCGGTGGCGTGCCCGAGCGGCCACGGCCTCCACGGTCAGGACGCCGCGGGCACCGCCACGTCGAGCCCCCGGGCCGCGACGACCTTCGCGCTGCCGTCGGCCAGGCGGTAGCACAGGCCCACCACGGCGGCCTGCCCGGCGGCGACCTTCTCGGCGAGCACCCGGGAGCGGTCCAGCAGCAGGTCGACGCTGTGCCTTATGTGCTCGGCGAGGATCTCCTCCGGTTCGACCCGTCCGGCGGCCCGCGCCGCCAGCACGCTGGGCGTCACCCGTTCGACGACGTCCCGGACGTACCCGGACGGCGTCATGCCGTCCTCCAGCGCGGCGCACGCCGCGCCGACCGCGCCGCACGAGTCGTGGCCGAGCACCACGACCAGCGGGCTGCCCAGTACGTCCACGCCGTATTCGATGCTGCCCAGCACCTCCGCGCCGATGACGTGGCCTGCGGTGCGCACCACGAACAGGTCGCCCAGGCCGCGGTCGAAGATGATCTCGGCGGCCAGGCGGGAGTCGGAACAGCCGAACAGCACGGCGAAGGGCTGCTGGGACGGTGCGATCTCGGCGCGGCGGGTGGAGTCCTGGTTCGGGTGCTCGGGAGTGCCCGCGACGAAGCGCTGGTTACCGGCCAGCAGCAGCTCGAAGGCGTCCTGGGGCGTCGGAGTCTTGATCTCGGTCATGTCCGTAGCCTAGGACCCCGCTCCAGGCGTCGCACCGCCTGCCCCTGTACAAGCCTCTTCCAGGCGGCGCCGTCACCCCCCGTCCCGCGGTCCCACCACAGGCCGGCGGTGGCGCCCGCAGCCCGCGAGCGAGGTCGGCGGGCGCGGAAGCCGGACCTTTCGTAGATTGAGGAGCGAGCCACTGGCAGGGAAAGCGTGTGACACCGAACATCGATTACCCAGGGGTGTTCGCCGCCCTTCCGAGCCCGTGCCTGGTGCTCGGCACGGACCTGGTGATCGCTGACGCCAACCCGGCCTTCTGCGAGGTGACCGGACGGAGCCGGGCCGAGCTGATCGGGCAGTACCTCTTCGACGTCTTCCCGGACAACCCCACCGATCCGGAGGCCGACGGGGTGAGCACGCTGCAGGCCTCACTGCACCGTGTCCTGTGCTCCGGCCAGACGGATCACATGGCGTTGCAGAAGTACGACATCCCGGTCCCCGGCAGCCCCGAGGTGTTCAAGGAACGGTGGTGGACCGCGATCAACGCGCCCGTCCCCGGCCCGGACGGGAAGGTCGCCTGGATCATCCACCGGTCCGAGGACATGACCGACGTCGTCCGTGCCCGCCGCACCGCGCACACGCCGTCGGTCAGCCCCGGCCGGGAAGCGGCCATGGAAGCCGAGCTGTACGCCCGGGCGCGGCAACTGCAGCAGCTGAACTTGGAACTGCGGCAGGCCCACGCCCGTGAACGGCGTATCGCCGTCGCCCTCCAGGAAGCCATGCTCCACTCCCCCGACCTCGCCCGGCACCCGAACATCGCCGTGCGCTACCTGCCCGCGACCGGATCACTGAACGTGTGCGGCGACTGGTACGACGCGGTCGACCTGCCCGGGGACCGTTTCACCGTCACGGTCGGCGACGTGGTCGGCCACGGGCTGATGGCCGCCACCGTCATGGGCAGGCTCCGCAGCGCGCTGAGCGCCGCCACCCGCACCGTCCACGGTCCCGCGCAGGCGCTGGAGGTCCTCGGGCTCTATGCCCGCTCGGTCGATGGAGCACTGGCCGCCACCGCCGTCCAGGTCCTCGTCGACTGTCACAGCCAGCTGCTCATCTACAGCAGCGCCGGCCATCCCCCACCGATCCTCCTGCACCCGGACGGCTCCTGCCGGCTGCTCGACCAGGCCACCGACCCGCCTCTGGGCGCCCGCCCCGAACACGTCCCCCGCCCCCAGGCCAACACGACCTACACCCCCGGTGACACCCTCGTCCTCTACACCGACGGCCTGATCGAACGCCGCGACGAGGACATCGACGCCGGCCTGACCCGCTTGACCGCCACGCTCGCCACCTGCACCGGGTTCGGCGCCGAACACCTCGCCGACGCCCTCCTCGCCCGCCTGGGCCTCTCCAGCGGCGCCGACGACGACATCGCCATCGTCGTCGTCCGCCTGGACCGCACGACCCGACCGTACTGACCGCACCGACGCGCGGACTGGGCCTGAGCAGGCTGACGCGGGTTCCGGCTACTTCAGCAGCCGGAAGCCGGGCTGTCGAGCCCATGCTCTGAGGAACACCGCCGAGCCGTACGCGGCGGGCCATGGATGGGTCATCGTTGCTACGACGCCCGGCAGGCCTGCCACTTCCGGTACCTGGTCCTCGCTCAGTTCGACGTGGACAACGCCGCCGACCACCTCCATCACGGCGGCGGTCAGCAGGACCGTGACGACGTGGTCGATCGGACGGTTGCAGAAGGCGACGACGTGGACGGCGTGGGTCGGCGTGAAGCCGATGAAAGGCTCCAGATCGACTTCGTCGTGCTCAGCCTCGAAGGTGGCCTCGTCGCCGATGCCGGGCCCCATGAGGGAGACCTGGACGGGCCGCCGGCCGTCGACACTCCCGGTGTCCGGGATTCCGAGGCATTCCGCGTTGATGTTCAGGTCGTACTCGCCGACCCGCTTCTCCTCGAACCGTGCCGAGCAGCGAGCCAGAAGACCGCGGAGCCGCCGAACCGCCTCGCAGGGGACGGCCTTCGCCAACTCGATCACCAACACCGGCCCGCTCATGGCTCGGAGCCTAACGTCTACGACACCGAGAAGCCGCGAAGTTCCAGGCCCGGTCCGGTCGTTCCGCCGGCTCCGGCCGAGCAGCTGGCCCGAGGCGGCTCAAGTTCTGCTCAAAGCGGCGGCGCGTGCTGCGGTGGTCGGCGCACACTGACTGGCGGGACCACACACACGAGGGGGAACGCCTTGAAGACTTTGCTCAGCCGAGCCTCGGCCATCGTGCGGGACACCGTCTCCGGCCGTCGGCGTCTCAGGACGTACGACCACCCGGAGGCGCACCGCCACCGGCACAACCGCGACGCCGGCCTTGCCCACGACTACATCCCGACGGCGCCGCAGATACCCATCGGCGGGTCCGGCATGTGAACAGAGCGCTGAGCTGGGCCAGCTGAGCGGGTGCGGGCTCACCAGGCCGCTTCGGTACGCGATGACGACGAGCTGGGCGCGGGTGGCGGGGGCGGGGCTCGCAGGTCGCGCCGGTCACTCCGGAGGGTCGACCCGCGTGGGGAGTTGCTGCCAGCAGCGGTGGACGTGCTGCTCAGCCTCCCGCACGACCGAGGCGGCAGCGTCGGCCGGGAAGGCGGCCGTAGCGGGTGCGGTCTCGTCGCCGGAGGACGTGCTGCGGTCGAGCACCGGACCACGGCTGCTGTGGTGCAGGACGGCCGCCCTGGCGACGAGGACCGCGGCGATGACTGCCGCGGCGGTCAGCGCGGCGGCGGCGTGCTGGTCGGACATGGCGGTGAGGCGTCCTTCGCGTGAGTACTGGTCAGCGGGTGGGAGGGCCGGTGTCGGTGTCGTACCGGCCCTCCCCACGTGCTCGTGCCGTCAGCCGGGCCGGGTTCCGAGCGGGCGGCGGGAGGCGCCGGCCCGGTCATCGCCGGTGCTCAGCCCTTGGAGCGGCGGCAGGCCAACCACGTCACGACGGCCACGCCCGCCGCGGCCAGCAGCAGCTTCCGGTTGTTCCGCGCCAGCTGCGCTCCCTGAGCCGTCTTCTGCCGCACCGGCTCGGGTGCCTTCTCCTCCCACAGCTGACCGGCCTGGGCCGCCTTCGCGCGGGCCTGCTCGGCGGCTTGGGCGGCACCGTCCTTGACCGGGTCGGGCAGCCGGTCCTGCGCCTGGTGCGCCAGGTCGGCGGCCTTCGCCTTCAGTTCGGCGGCCTTCAGGGCGGCTTGCTCCTTCAGCTCGCCGGCCATCGCGGCGGCCTGCTCCTTGACCTCGGCGGCCTTCTCCTGGGCACGTGCCTTGACGTCGGTCTTCGCGGCGAGCGCCTCGACCGTCTCCCCGAGCTCGGACCGGGTCTGTTCGACCTGCTCGCGCAGTTCCTCGGGGCTCGTGGCGGTGGGCTCGTCGTGCGGCGGCTGGGTCATCGGTGCGCACTCTCCTTGATCTCGGCCACGTCGGCCTTCACGTTCTCGATCGTCTGCTCGGGCGTGGGCGGCGCGGCCTGGTCGACCTGCTTCTTTCCGCTTATGGCCATCATCGCGGCGATCACACCCAGCACCGCTGTGACGATCAGCGCCGCTGCCCACACCGGCAGCGGCACCGCGAGCGCGGCGATCACGGTGGCGACCAGCGCCTGCAGCATCAGGAAGCCGACGACACCGGCGCCGCCGAAGAGGCCGCCGCCCTTGCCGTAACGCTTGCCCTTCTCTTTCATCTCCGCCTGCGCCAGCCGCAGTTCGCCCCGCACCAGTTCGGTCAACTGCTGCGAGGCCCGCTGCACCAGCTCGCTGACCGGTTCCTCACCGGATCCGGCGTGGTGCGGCTGTGTGCTCGACACGTCGGTCACCTCCCGTTCCTGAGTCCGTATCGGCCGGGCCGCACCCTGCGCCCGGCCATCCGACGAGCGCGCGAGTACCCCGAACAGGCGAGTTAAGGTCGATCGACGTGGCTTGCCTGCACCCCGCCGGGATCACGCGCGTCGTATCCGGCCCGCGCCGACCGCTAGAGCCCCTGGCGGAGGATCAGCCGGGGGGCGTGACGAGCGAGCCAGGCGCCGGCCAGGCCGATGACGGCGCCGGTTGCCACGTCGCTGGGGTAGTGGGCGCCGCTCTGCACGCGTTCGAGCGCCACCAACGCGGCCGGCAGGGCGCACACCGCGCCGGCGGCCGGCCACACCGCCGCCACGGCGGCGGTGAAGGCCACCGCGGCGGCGGTGTGGCCGGAAGGGAAGGAGGAGGAGTCGGGCCGGTCGTCCACCTCGTCGTGGGGGAACCACTCCTTCGGCGGCCGGGGCCGGTCGGCCAGCTGCTTGCACAGGCCGTTCGAGATCAACTGGGCCACGGCCAGGGCGGCCAGGCCACCGGCCGCCGCCCTGCGGCCGCGCCACCCGCCCAGCCAGGCCATCGCGGCGGCCGAGCCGCACCACAGCTTCGTGCTCTCCGCGGCCTCCTCCACAGCCGACAGCACCTTGCCGGCACCGGGCGGAACGCGCCAGGCCACCTGTTCACTCAGCGACCGGTCAACGTCACGCAACACTGCAAGAACCCTCATGGGAGGCGGATATCCCGCAGGTCGACGCCCACACCCAAGATCGTCAGGCGGCCGGTCACTCCTCGCCCAGGCGACGCCGGTCCTCCTCGTCCCACGTCCGGGTGTCGCGGGGCTGGGTGTACGGCTCGGTGTCGGGCGGCAGGCCGCCCGCGATGGCCCGCTGGCGTACGGTCTCGGCGTCGAACTCCAGGCCGAGCAGGATGGCCAGGTTGGTGATCCACAGCCAGACCAGGAAGACGATGACGCCGGCCATGGTGCCGTAGGTCTTGTTGTAGGAGGCGAAGTTGGCCACGTAGAAGGCGAACCCCGCGGAGGCGATCATCCAGATCAGCAGGGCCAGGAAGCTGCCCGGGGTGATCCAGCGGAAGCCCTTCACCTTCGCGTTGGGGCTCGCCCAGTACAGGATCGCGATCATGATCGTGACCAGGAGCACGAGGACGGGCCACTTGGCGATCGACCACACCGTCAGTGCCGTGTCCCCGACCCCCAGCGCGGTCCCGGCCCGGCGGGCCAGGCCGCCGGTGAACACCACGATCAGCGCGCTGACCACGGCCAGGACCATCAGCACGACCGTCACGCCGACCCGCACCGGAAGGATCTTCCACACCGGGCGGCCCTCCGGCATGTCGTAGACGGCGTTGGCCGCGCGGATGAACGCCGCCACGTAACCGGAGGCGGACCACACGGCCAGGACGATGCCGACGATGGCCATGATCGAGCCGACGCCGGCGCTGCTCTGCAACTGCTCCACGGCCCGGGTGATGATGTCCCGGGCCGAGCCGGGAGCGAGTTTCCTGATGTTGGCCAGCACCGCGTCGGTCGCCGACTTGCCGGTGATACCCAGCAGCGACACGAGCACCAGGAGCGCCGGGAACAGCGACAGCACGCCGTAGTACGTCAGCGCCGCCGCACGATCGGTCAGCTCGTCGTCCTTGAACTCGCGCAGCGCCCCCTTGAACACGGCGCCCCACGCCCGCTTGGGCAGCTTGGTCGGCGTGTCCGGTGCCCGGCGTTCCACTTCCGGCCCGGGCCCGGCCTCCTCGGGTGCCGCCTCGTCGCGTGCCGGCGCCTCGCGCGCCTCAGCCTCGCGTGCCTGCGCCTCGTCGACACCGTCGTGTGCTTTTCGCCCTGGAAGATGCAGCTTCGCCATACGCGCCGGGTAACCCCTCACGGCCCCGTCTACGCCTGCGCGGGGAGATCGGCCACCGCACCGGCGGCCCGCTCAGCCCTCCCCCGGTGCTGTCAGACCGTACGTGCTCGCGTCGACCGGGGAGAGCGCAGGCGTACAGATGACGATCGCGGGTACGCGCGGGCGTATGAACGGGGTGGCGAAGGCGGTGGGCATGAAGGCAGTGGGGATGCAGTCGGTCCTTCTCGGCGAACAGGGCGGCATGGACCCGGAGCAGGAGTCGTGGCGGATGTCGGCCGCGCTCGACGGCGACGGCACGTGCATCGCCGAGGCGCGCCATCTCGCGGCCGGCTTTCTCACCCGGCTGCGGGCCGACCACGGCATCCTCGTGCCGTCACGGGCGATGGACCTCACGCAGCTGGTGGTCAGCGAACTGGTCACGAACGCCCGCAAGTACGCGCCCGGCCCGGTGCTGCTCGACCTGCGCGTCACCGACGAGGTGATCGAGGTGGCGGTCTGGGACAGCGATCCGGTGCTGCCGGTGGCCCGGGCCGCCGACCCCGGCCGGGTGGGCCAGCACGGACTGGAGATCGTGATGGCGGTCGTCCAGGGCTTCGAGGCGCAGCGGGAGCCGGTCGGCAAACGCATCACCGCCCGCATCGCCCTCTTCGACGACCCCCACGGGAGTACGGCCCGCCGCCGGCCCTGAGGGGCGAAGCCGGCGTGCGGCGGCCGCCGGCACCAGGACGGGAAGAAGCTGAGCTCCCCGAGTCGGGACTCGGGGAGCTCGGCGGGGCTGGCTTCCCAACCCCGCACGGGGCGGGTAGCCCCGGTGTCGGCTTTTATACCGACGCGATCAGGCCACGTCGCGGTACGGCACTGACTGCTCAGCCGGATCACTCGGCTTACTCGTGCTGTGGACCAGTCGGAGATGACGGCCACGGGCGTGACGTGCCACCCGCGGGCCGCCCTGCAACCAGCCCTCGATGCGGTCCATTCCGTACAACAGCAGGCCCAGTACGGGCAGCAATAACACGGCGACGGCGAACACAGCGACAGATCCCTCCAGCCGGCAACTCCCCACCGGGTTTCCAGCAAGCTCCCGGCCAGCGGCCCGCCTGTGTGAAGGTCTGGTGACCAACCGGGGTGCGGACGGTTCACCACGACAGACCTTTGCACTCCCCCAAGCATGGATCGCGCCGGTGGAAGCATCCGTAGGGCATGGAGTGCGTGATCTATCAAGAGCGGACGGGCGAGTACGAGCAGATCGACTACCGGCAGGCGGACGCGGGATGCCAGGCCACCCTGGACCGCCTGGCGGTGCTGAAACCGGACGAGTTCGCCTGGATCCGCATGGACGAACCCCGCCAGGAGGAGCTGCAGCGGCTGGGCGAGTACCTCGACCTGCATCCTCTGGCGATCGAGGACGCGGTCCAGGCCCATCAGCGGCCCAAGCAGGAGCGCTACGGCGACGTCCTCGCGGTCGCCGTGAAGACGGTCTGGTTCGTCGAGCGGAGCGCGGACGTGGAAACCGGCGAGGTGATGGTCTTCCTCGGGCCGTCCTTCGCGCTGACCGTGCGGCACGGAGCGGACGATCCCACGGTGGAGGCGGCGCGCCGGCTCGCCGATCAGCCGGACATGACCCGGCTCGGACCGGTCAGCGTCCTGCACGCGGTGACCGACGTGATCGTCGACGCGTACGCCGAGGCCGCCGCCCAGGTGCGCACGGACCTGACGGAACTGGAACGGTGCGTCTTCTCGCCCGCCCGCGACGACCTCACCGAGCAGATCTACTCGCTCAAACGCGAGGTGGTGGAGTTCCGCGACGCCGTCCAGCCCCTCGTCCCCGTCATGCAGCCCTTCACCACGGCCCGGGACGACTGGCCGCGGCAGGTCCTGCCGTACTTCCGTGACGTGACGGACCACCTCACCCGCACCGACACCGAAGTCCGCGCCCTGGACGACCTGCTCGCCTCCGTCCTCGACGCCCATCTCGCCAAGGTGGGCACCTGGCAGAACGACGACATGCGCCGCATCAGCGCCTGGGCGGCCATCTGCGCCATCCCCACCATGGTCGCCGGCATCTACGGCATGAACTTCTCCCACATGCCCGAACTGGACTGGCGTTACGGCTACCCGTGCGCGCTCGCCGTGATGGCCCTCGGCGCGGGACTGCTGTACCGGGCCTTCCGCCGCAACGGCTGGCTGTGACGGGCGGGTCGGCGCGCGCGGACGGTCCCGGGGCCGGCGGACGCACGGCGACGGGAGCGCTTCGGCGCCGACGGGTGCTGCTCCGGGCGCTCAGGCAGGCCGTCCGGTGAAGAAGTCCGCAAGGGAGGACACGAGCGCTTCCGGAGCCTCTTCGGCCACGTGGTGGCCGGAGTCGATGCCGTGGCCCCGTACGTCCGGCGCCCACTGACGCCAGATCCGCACCGGGTCCCCGTAGAGGTCCTCTAGGTCGTCCCGGAGCGACCAGAGGATCAGCGCCGGGCACCGGATCCGTACCCCGGCGGCACGATCGTCCTCCTCGTGCCGCCGGTCGACGGTGAGGCCGGCCCGGTAGTCCTCCAGCATCGCCCGCACCACGTCGGGGTTCCTCGTGGCCGCACGCCACTCGTCGTAGTTCTCCCGTCCCATGGTCCGAGGATCGCCGCGGTACCAGCTGTCAGGGTCGGCGTTGATGACTCGCTCGGGGATGTCCGGCTGGGCGAAGAAGAACCAGTGCCACCACTGCGTGGCGAACTCGGTCGTGATGCGGGACAGGTGCTCGGTGAGCGGCAGGCAGTCGATCAGCGCCACCCGCGAGACCGCGTCGGGGTGATCGAGCGTGAGACGCAGCGCGACGCTGCCCCCGCGGTCGTGCCCCGCGAGTGCGAACCGGGCATGGCCGAGGGAGCGCATGACCTCGACCACGTCACCGGCGACAGCCCGCTTGGAGTATCCGGCGTGGTCCGCGGTGGGTGCCGGGCCGGTGGACCGGCCGTACCCCCGGAGATCGGGACACACGACGGTGAAACCGCGCCGGACGAGGAGCGGGGCGACGCGATGCCAGGTCGCGGATGTCCGGGGGTGGCCGTGCAGCAGCACCACCGGCGGCCCCTCCCCGCCGTGGCGGACGAGAATCGACGCGTCATCGGTCTGAACCCGCCTGGTCTCGAAACCCTCGAACACGTCTGGAATCTCCCGTCACTGCTCGTCGAGGGATGCCTGCCGGGCGAGGAACTCCTCGAACGCAGCCCTCTGCTTCGGATCCATGAACCCTTGGCGGACACCGCGGGCCTTCTCCTGGAGCCAGTGCGCCTCGTCGGGGTCCAAAAGCTCGGCGACCACCACGCCTTCGCGCGCAACCGCCGTACGCCCTCCCACGCGACGGCGAAAGAGCGTGAAGGGGCCGAATTCCGCCGGGTGGGCCAGCTCCTGCTCCTCCGCCACCGCCGGGTCCTCTTCCCCGGCGGCACCCGCCGGACAGGCGGTGGGGGCCCAGTGCTCCCAGAGCGCCAGCGTGGCCGCGGGTACGAGCACCGCTCGTTCCGCCTCTTCCTGCCTCTGCCCGTCCCACACGATCGTGAGGGTGACGGGCTCGCCGACCGCCTCGGCCAGGCCGAGCACCCTCTCCATCTCATCGTTGATCGGGTAATCCACCACTACGTCGATCCGAATGCCCATGGAGCCCGAGGCTACTGGCCGCCTCCGACATGCACCGGTCACGTGCGGCTAGTCCCCGTGCTTCTTCCGGGACTTCTTCTCATGCGCCTTTTCGGCCTTCCGGGACGTGTCGGCTCGCTTGCCGGCGGCGTGCGCCCCCTTCTTGCCGTGCGATGCCGTCCGGGACGTTCCCGCGACCTGTGAGGCCGGGACCGTGGTGCTGCGTACCACTGCGTCGACGGCCGGTTCCCGGTTCCGGACCGCGTGGGCGGGGCTGGTCGTCGGATCGGGACGGGCGGCAGGACGCCGTCCGGCGGCGACGTCACGGCCGGCGGGCTCGGCAGGAGCAGATTCCGCCTCCCCACCGGGAGTTGACGCGTCTGGTGTGCCTGCCTTCACGGAGGGGCTGGACGCCGCCCGTGTCGCTTCCTGGTGCGGAGGTCCGTCGGATACGGCGAGAGTGGCGGCGACGGCGGCCGCCACCGCGGCGGCCGTACCGACGACCAGGTGGCGTCCGCGGGCGGATGCGGCCTTGGGTACGGCCGTGCCGGCGGTGTGCGGCGCGTACGGGTGCGTGAGGTCGCCCCGCGCCGGCGCCTGCCTGGGGACCAGGCTCGTGACCTCGGCCGGGGGTTGGGCGGGCCCGGGGCCGACGGTGGCGGCCAGGGCGGTCAGGGCCCGGGCGCAGTCGTCGGCCGATGGGCGGTCCTGCGCGTCCATGGCGGTCATGTCCGCCAGCAGGGCCGCGAACTCCTCCGGCAGGGAGTCGGGCAGTTCGGGCCGCCGGTGGAGCCGCGCGATCGCGGCCTCCAAGGGCACACCGTCGTACTCGAGTCGGCCCGTGACGCATTCGAGGAGCACCAAGCCGAGGGCGTAGACATCGGCGGGCGGGCCGACGGGCTGGCCGAGCACCTGCTCGGGAGACAGGTAGGCGGCCGTGCCGATGAGTGAGCCGGTGGCGGTGTGGGTGGTGGCGTCCAGCAGCCGGGATATCCCGAAGTCGGTCAGGTGGGGGCGGCCGGACGCGTCCAGGATGATGTTCGAGGGTTTCACGTCGCGGTGGACGATCCCTGCGTCGTGAGCGTGGGCCAGGGCACGTGCGAGTCCGGCTCCGAGGGCCGCGGCCTCTCCGGGCGCCAGGGGACGCGCGGCGATGCGGGCCTTCAGCGTGGGGCCGTCGATCAGCTCCATCACGAGATAGGCACGTCCGTCGTGCCGGCCGGCGTCGTAGACGGTGACCAGCCCGGGGTGCCGCAACCGGGCGAGGATCACCGCCTCGTTGTGGAAGCCGTCCTCCCTGTCGCCCTCGGCACCGACGCGGAAGACCTTGACGGCCACCGGCCGTTGCAGACGCAGGTCGAAGCCGCGGTGGACATCGCCGGCGCCTCCCGATCCGACGACCGTGTCCAGGCGGTACCGCCCGCCCAGCACGTGTGCGGAACACCGGAACGGCGCCAGAGCCGACTGGCGGAGCCTCATGTCATCTCCCACTGCTTCCCCAAGTGCTGCCCACTGGTGCGCCGACAGAAGGGCGCCGCACACGCGTACCCGTGAGCTGCCGGAGTACCCCGATCACCGCAGGTCTGATGCCTTCACCGCCGCGGCTGCACGGGCGTCCGCCGGCCAGTGCGCCGAGGCGGCTGCCCCGAAGGGCAACCGCCTCGTCCCGCTACGCTCGCATGGTCGGCCGCGGACGACGTTCCGAGCCCGCGGCCCCTTCTGCCCCTGCCGCCGACCCTCAGGTGCCTCGGGACGGCGGCGGCTCATCCTGCCGTCCCGTGCAGCAGTTCCTCCACCTGGCGGACCCGCCACTCCTCGACCGTCGTCTGCTGTCGCCGGGCCCGTTCGAGCAGCGCGTCGAGCCGGGCCGGATCCAGGCGTTCTTCCGTCTCGCTGAGCCGGCGCAGGGTCTGCCAAACGGCCGCCTTCCCCTCGATCCCCAGCCGCAGCGCTTCCAGATCCACCAGGACGCCGAGCGGGGAGCGGCGTACCAGGCGGCCGTTCGGCTTCAGCCGTCCGGCCTTCTCGCCCGCCCATCCCGCGCACACCTTGTAGCGGCGCACGGGGACGCCGAGGTCCCGCATGATGCCGATCAGCGTCGTCCGGTCCTGGGCGATCTCTGCCGCGACGGGCTCCAGTGCGCGCCCGAGCGCGGAACCCCGGGAGCCGCGCACCAGATGGGCGGCGCGTTCGGTGCCGGCGGTGGCGCCGGCGAGATGGTCGTTCAGATAGATGCCGAGCAGCTTCACGTCGACACCTAGCCCGGTGTCGTGACGCCGGCGCGCGCCGGACTTCGGAGGGGCGGTCATCTGCGGTCTCCTTCGGTTGCCGGGGTTCCTCGCGGGTGAGCGGGTACGGATACCGCGGTACCCGGAGTGCCGCCCGGCATCACACCGAAATCAGTCGAGGACGAGCCAGGGTCCCCGGGGTCGACTCACGAGCCGTTGCTGAGGCTCGCGGTCACGGCGGTCAGGCGGTCCATCGCGTGCGCCACGCCGAGCCCGTCCATGTAGTCGCGGACATGCACGATCCGGCCGTTCCGGACCCGGATCACGAGAAGGCCGGGGAAGCTGAAGGACCGGCCGGTCGTGGTCACGGTGCCGGAGACGATCTGCTCGACGACGATCACCTCCGGGTCGGTGCTTCCGTGCACGGCGACTTCGTGGATCTCCTTCGGCTGCGCCGGGCTCGCGCCCCAGGCCGCTCGGTAGCCCGCGCGCACTTCTTCGCGTCCCTGGTAGCGCTCAGGCATCCCGGGGAAGAGGAAGGGAAACTCGTGCACGGCATCGACCGCGTACAGATCGGCCAGGTCGTCCGCGGACTTGTCGAGCATCGCCTGCCGGTAGCGGGCCAGGATCTCCCGGGGGCCGAGGTCGGCCGGGGTTGTGTCCGGCATGGCTGTTGGACTCCGTTCGGTCGACGTGCGGACGGCATTCGAGCGCTGGGCCACGGGACAAGGCCCGGTTGTGACACCCGACTTGGAGATCCCGTGGACCGCACTCTATGCGAAGATCGACGAGGACTTCGGAGACTTTCGCCGGCACCCGGTGCCGACGGCTCACGGGTTCTGCTCGTCCTCGACGAACGCGGTGATCAGGCCGTGGGGTGCGTCGTCGCCGAAGAGAAGCTCGTGGAGCCGGGTGCCGTCGGCGGCGGCCGCGGTGCTGCGGGGGAACATGGCCTGCTCGTACTCGGCGAGGGCGGCTTCCACGTTGTCGGGATGCGCGGCGAGGGCCTTGCCGAGTTCCGCGCCGTCGTACATGGCCAGGTTGGCACCCTCGCCGTTCGGGGCCGAGAGGTGCGCGGCGTCGCCGAGCAGGGTCACGCCCGGTACCCGGTCCCACCGGTGCTCGGCCGGCAGAGCGTGGAGGGGGCGCAGGACGGGCGCGGTGTCGCTGTCGGTGATCAGCGCGGTGAGCTCCGGCGCCCATCCGTCGAACTCCTGCGCGATCCGTGCGGTGGCCGCGTCGGCATCGGTGAAGTCGACGGCGGCGAACCAGTCCTGCGGCTTACGCAGCGCCAGGTAGGTGTGCAGGGTGCCGCCCCTCTCCCGGTGAGCCTGGATGCCCTTGCCCGGCGCGAGCGCGAGCAGCGAGCCGCCGCCGGCCGCTTTCGCCGCGGCCGGGTGCCGGGTGTCGACGTCGAACAGGTAGGTCTCCACGAACGACGTGCCGGTGTACGCGGGTGTGGCGGCGGACAGCAGTGGCCGAACCCGTGACCACGCGCCGTCCGCGCCGACCAACAGGTTCGTGACGACGGTGCCCCCGTCGGCGAAGGTCACCTCGTGGCGGCCCTCGCCGAGCGCACGGGCACCGGTGACCTTGCGGCCCCACCGGACGGTGCCGGCCGGGAGCGAGTCGAGCAGGATCTGTCGCAGCTCGGCGCGCTGCACCTCGGGACGTCCTCCCGTGCCGTCGTCGGGTTGGTCGAACAGGACGGTCCCGTCCCGGTCGAGGATCCGCATCTGCTGGCGGCCCTCCAGGACGAGGCTGCGGAACTCGTCGTACAGGCCCGCTTCCTGCAGTGCCGGCTGGCCGTCGTGCTCGTGGATGTCGAGCATCCCGCCCTGCGCGCGGGCGGTCGACGAGGCATCCGCTTCGTAGACCGTGGCCGGTATGCCGTGGACGTGGAGGACGCGGGCGAGAGTCAGTCCCCCGAGCCCGGCGCCGATGATCGTGACGTCAGTGGTCATGGTGCTTCCCTGTGTGTCGTACGCCTGCCGGATGGGCACCCGGCGGGATCACCCAGAAAGCTCCCTCCCCCGGCCGACAAGCCGCCGACACCGGGGCGACACCTCCCGACAGGCGACCGACACGGCGGCGACGGAGAGGACACAGGGCACGATCTTCAACCGCCGTGCACACCAGGCCTGTCCCGTACGTCGGCCAGGTGCTGTGCGTCACCGATGCGGTGGGCGATGGTGAGCCAGAGACGTGCGGTGGAGCCGCGTCTCGGGTCGAGTTCGTCGGGTAGTCGGCGTCCGGTCTCCGTGGCCAGTGTCATCGGGTCGGCCGCCTGGGCCCGCCAGCCGTGTTCCGCCAGCCACCGGTGCGGATCCTCCATGCTCGACTTGCGGGTGATCCCCAGTGCCGCGCGGCGCCGGGCCATGTCCTGCATGAACGGGAGCCGGTGCAGTGCCGCGTTGCCGTGTTCCGCCGCCAACCTGCAGCCGCGGCCGGACAGTTCGGTGATGCTCGCCAGCAGCCGGTCGAGTCCGGCGCGGTCCAGATACATCAGCAGCCCCTCGGCCAGCCAGGCGGTGGCGAGCACCGGGTCGAAGCCGGTCTCGATCAGCGCGGGGGCCCAGGCGGTGGTGAGATCCACCGGGACGGATTCGCGGCCGCACCTGGGGTGTGCCCGCTCTGTGGCGAGCACGTGGTTCTTGAAGGCGAGCACCTCGCCGCCGTCGAGTTCGAACATCCTCGTCGCGGGCGGCCAGTCCAGCCGGAAGGCCCGGGTGTCCAGTCCCGCGCCGAGCAGGACCACCTGCCGGCAGCCCGACCGTGCCGCGGCCAGGAGCTGCCGGTCGAACCACCAGGTGCGCACGGAGAGGAACCTGCGGAGTGCGTCGCTGACGGCTCCGTTCTCCGGCTGGCGCGCTGGAGGCCGCGGGACGGGGCCGTGGTCGGCCGCGGGACGGGACCGTGGTCGGCCGCGGCGCGGAGGAAGGCTTCGGCCAGTGGGTCGGCGAACAGTCGATCCGTGCGGCTGGTTTCGCAGTTCCGTTCGGCGGCCAGTCCCAGGGCGGTCCGCCCCATGGCCGGCAGCGGGGGGATGGTGGTCACCGCCCGGCTGGCCCGTGACCCTGATCACCGGGGCCAACAACGGCCTCGGCCACGAGACCGCCCGCCGTCTGGTCGCCGCGGGCCACACCGTCTGGCTGGGGGCGCGCAGCGTCGAGCGGGGTACGGCCGCCGCGGCCGAGCTGGGAGCCCGGTTCGTGCAGCTCGATCGCGGTCAACATGCTCACCGTGCAGTTCGCCAAGGCGTTCCCGCGGATGAGGATCAACGCCGTGGAGGCCGGTTACACCGCGACGGACCTGAACCGGCACCAGGGCGTGCAGACCGTCGAGCAAGGCGCCGAGATCGTCGTCCGGATGGCGCAACTCGGGCCGGACGGCCCGACCGGCGGCTACTTCGACCAAGCGGACCGGCTTCCCTGGTAGGGGTCGCTTCCCTGGCAGCGGTCGTACGTCGGCGGGGGCCCGGGATCACCCGGGCCCCCCGGTGGCGCATGGTCAGTAGCCGCGGGGAGGCCGGTTGGGGTCGAACTGCTGGACTTTCTTGGCGAGGTTGGAACCGTCGATGGCGACGCCGTACCTGTTGCGGACGTACCGCATCGCGGCGGCGATGCATGCCACGGGGTCGTAGATGTTCACCGAGGTACCGGGAGCGTGACGCAGGGCGAAGGTCTGTGGGATGCACTGCACGATGCCCCGGGAGCACTGGAAGGGCGTGAGCGCGCCGTTCAGCCTGACGATCCGCCCGTCGCGCAGATAGCCGTCCCCGAAGTCCTTGACCTTGCTGAAGCCGGGAGGCGTCTTGGCGTTGCTGTCCCACGTGTTGCAGGCGTTGGGGTTGCCGGACGACTCGCGTGCGACGGCCGTCTTGAAGCCCTTCACCCAGTAGCGGCTCGCCTGGACTCCGGCCGCCGTGCACGCCTGAGCGATCCAGTCCTCCAGCTTTCCCTGGGGCACGTACCGGTGGAAGGTCACCTGCTTCGGGTCGAGCTGGCCCATGGCCTCGACGCCGGTGCCATCCGTCGATCCGTCGACCGGGAAACCGGTGTGCACCCGGAACAGCCCGGCCATCTCCCCGAGTTCGGTGAGCGACTGCACGCCGGGTGTCCCGGCGGCGTCACTGCCGGAGAAGTGCAGCACCGTACGACGGAACTCGTCGTAGAGGTCCTGGGTGGCGGCCTCGAAGATCCCGCGTTCATCGGCCACGACCGTGTGCATGACCCTCTCCAGCGCCTCCTGCACCCGAGCCACGTCGGCCTTCGGGCCGGCCTTTCCGTCCGGCTGCTCCTGCTCTTCCTCGGCACTGTGCGTCGAGGCCCAGACCACCTGGTTGAAGCTGATCCAGGGCTGCTCCGCGGCCGGGGACGAACCCGCTCTGACGTTGAACAGCTCTGACTGCTTGGCCAGTTCGACCAGCTCCCGCGTACTGGGAACGCCGTGGCCGTCCGCCTCGCCGTAGCCCAGCTTCTCCTTGCGGAAGCGCTCGAAGAGCTCCTGTGTCTCCGCTTCGAACATGGAGTGCGGGTCGTCCGGGGCGACGCCCAGGACCTTCTCCAACGCATGCTGTACGTGGGCGACGTCGTCTGCCGTGGGGCCGGAGCCGTTCCCCACGGTCTGCTCCGCGGCCGTGGGGTGGGTGGCCGCCCAGGTGAGCTGGTACGAGGACACCCACGGCAGCGCCTCTTCGGCCTCTGCCACGGGCAGGGGTTCGGCCTCACGGGACGAGGCGGCGGCCATATAGGTGTATCCGGGCTTGTTCTTCAGACCCGGGTCGGCCGTGACGATGCCCTCCGCGAATTTCGGCAGCCCGTAACCGTAGAGATTGCTGCCCCGGCGGGCACGCTTCTTCCGGTACACCCCGTCGCCCTCGGACGAACCGTTGGCGTTGGTGTTCCCCTCGATGGTGTACGCGTAATCCGCGTCGTACTTGTAGACGATTCCGACGTGTTCACCTCCGCCGTGGCCGAAGAACACCATCGCCCCGATGGCGGGATAGAACGAGAACCTGCCGCGGCTCTTGTACCAGTTGACCGCAGTCGGGCAGGAGGCGGTCACGGGTGCCAGGCTCTTCAGGCCGGCCTGCTGGAAGGCCCAGGACTGAAAGGTCTGACACCATGCCTGGTTCTGCGACCACTCCAGCCCGGGAACGGCGGGGGAAAACTTCTGGTGGTTGTTGTAGTGGCCGTTCGAGAAACCTTCGTGGTATCCCACTTCGGCCTTCTCCACGGCGATGAGGGTGTCCGTCTGACTCATCGTGTTCTATCTCCCTTCCCGCAGTCTGCGGGCCCAGAGAACGAGGGAACACGAAGGCGCACGAAGGAAGGAAAGGAACGCCAGGGGAATTCGGCCACCGGTTGACTGGGCTCGCGCGGCCGCTGTGTTCATGCTATCGCCGGTGGCGGGGTCCCGCATCCGACCGACATCTGGCGCGACCCGGCCGGCGCCGCAGCGGTGAGGGCGGCCAACGACGGCGACGAGACCGTACCGACCGTCGTCGTGCAGGCCGACCGCACACCGACCCAGTGCAACTGACGGGCGCTGCACCCCAACCGGATGCGCAGTCGCAGACAGTACTTGCAGCCGGGGCGCCAGTAGACGATCGGCCGGCCGTCGACCGCGCTGAGGTGCTGTTCCTCCGACGCCCCGAGCGACTTCGGGACGACCAGCGGCGAGTTCGGGCCTGCGAGCAGTACGAACACCAGCGGCAGCGCTGCGGCTGCGTCGAGGGTCCCGCTGGACAGCAATGCCGTCGCAACGACTGCGCCGCACGGCACCAGCAGCACCGGCAAGATCCAAGCGCGCGTCATGAGGCCGAAGTCAGGTGGCGGTGGGCCATGCCCGCAGCAGGACGGCGATCCTGCCGGCGGTGCAGGTGGGGTCAAGGAGCAGGTCCTTGAGGGCGATGGCGTCCTCGCGGGCGGGCTTGACGGGAATCCCCGCGGCTTCGAGGTACATCACGCCGGTGGCGGCGGCGACGGCGAGGTTGGAGCGCTCCAGCCAGCGGCATCGGCCGAGCGTGTGCACCAGGGCGGCGGCTTTGGCGTAGGGGCCGTCGTAGACCGGCTGCTCGAACAGCTCGGCCCGGTGGCGGGCGACCGCGCAGACGGGAACGCCGTAGTCCTCGGGGGCTGGGTCGTTCGCGCCGGCGGCCTCGGCGACCTGCAGGATCCAGGGGACGTCGATGTGCAGTTCCATCAGGCCGCGCGCGTTCCCGGAGGCGTCTGCTGGGCCTGTTCGGCCTCGTCGAAGATCGCCTGGTGGTCGGCCAGGAACCGGGCGGCCGCGTCCACCGCGCGGGCGCGCAGGCCACTGGCGTCATCCTGCACGAGCCGGGCGAGGTAGTCGCCGATGCTCAGTCCGAGGTCGGCGGCGCGCTTCTTCGCGAGTTCCGCGATGTCCTCGTCCACGCGCGCGCCCAGCTGTGTCTTCGCCATACCGGCATGGTAACAGCTGTTACCAAGCATGCACCCGCATCCCCGGTCAGACGTCGGGCGTGCCGGGGCGTGTGGCCGGTTCGGGGTCGCTGACGTGGGCGGCGAGGGCGGCTTCGAGGCGTTCCAGGACGGCGACGGTCTCGCCGCGTTCGGCGTCGGTGAGGCCGCCGGCGACGTAGTCCTCAAGGCGGGCCCAGAGGTCTTCGACCTGTTGGCGCAGGGCCTGGCTGGCGGCGGTGGGCTCGACCAGGACGGAGCGCTTGTCGCTGGTGGAGCGCACGCGGCGCACGAAGCCGGCCTTCTCCAGGCGCTGGATGGTGCGGGTCATGGTGGCGGCGTCGGCGCCGACGTGCCGGGCCAGGTCGGTCTGGCGCATCCGGCCGCGGTCCCACAGCTGCATCATGACCAGCTCCTGGGCCGGGTGCAGACCGACCTCGCGCAGCAGTTGGCCGGCGAGCATGCGGTGCAGGCGGGCCACCCGGAAGATCGTATGGCTGATCGGTCCGCGGCGTGCGGCCTCGGGGAGTTCCCCGGTCTCGGGGACCTGGGGCGTTGCCTCGGATTCCATGGTGCTGCCTTCTGCTTTCTCCCGTGCGGCCGTCCCTGCCGGGGCGGGCCGCGGGGGCCGGCACCGGGGCCGGCTCCCGCGGGCAAGCCCTCGGGTCCGCCTCCTGAGAGCACAGGGTATGTGCTGCTCAGGTGCGGCATGCCGGGTGGGCTCGGGTCCGTCGCGGAACCGTCAGGCGCGGGCTTCCGCCAGCGTGGGGTAGTCGGTGTACCCCTTCTCGGCGCCGCCGTAGAAGGTGGCGGGGTCGGGGGTGTTGAACGGTCCGCCCTTGGCCAGGCGTGCGGGCAGGTCGGGGTTGGCGAGGAAGAGGGCGCCGTAGGCGAGCAGGTCGGCGGTGCCGTTCTCGACGAGTTCCAGCTCGGCCGGTCCGGTGGGCTGCCGGCCGGTGAAGGGGTTGAGGATGAAGGTCGTCGGCCATGCCTTGCGCAGGCGGAGCGTCAGGTCGCGTACGCCCGGAGCCTCCATCTGGTGCAGGTAGGCGAGGTTCAGCGGGGCGAGGGCCTCGACCAGGGCGGTGTAGGTGGCCTCGGTGTCGGCGATGTCGGACTCGTCGATGTCGTTGAACGGGTTGCCCGGGGAGAGACGGAAGCCGACCTTGTCCGCGCCGACGGCCTCGGCGACGGCCCTGGCGGTCTCCACGGCGAAGCGGATGCGCTTCTCGACGCTGCCGCCCCACTCGTCGGTGCGCCGGTTGCTGTTGGGGGCGAGGAACTGGTGGATGAGGTACCCGTTGGCGCCGTGCAGCTCGACTCCGTCGAAACCGGCCTCGATCGCGTTGCGGGCGGCGGTGGCGAAGTCCGCGACGGTGTCCCGGACTTCCGCGTCGGTCAGTTCGTGCGGGGTGACGAAGTCCTGGGGGCCTTCGTGGGTGTACACCTGCCCGGCTGCCGCGACGGCGGAGGGGCCGACGGGCTGCAGACCCGTCAGCGCGGGGTGTCCGACCCGTCCGGTGTGCATGATCTGCAGGTAGATCACGCCACCCTGGGCATGCACGGCGTCGGTCACCTTCCGCCAGGCGGCGACCTGCTCGGCGGTGTGGATACCGGGGGTGTCGGGGTAGCCCTGGCCGACCCTGGAGGGCTGGACGCCCTCGGTGACGATCAGCCCGGCGGAGGCGCGCTGCGCGTAGTAGTCCGCCATCAGCGGCATGGGGCTCTGGCCCGGGCCGTAGGCGCGGCTTCGGGTCATCGGCGCCATGACCAGACGGTTGGCCAGGCGCTTGCCGCCCAGCTCGTAGGGCTCGAATACCTTCGACATCGTCATCTCTTCTCTCGGGGGAGGAGTGGGCTGCACGGGGAGTCCGCGAGTCATTACTTGTCCGAACAGGTAATTCGGCGCGCCTCTTCCCCGAGGAAGAGTGGCCTGCGTCACATAGCAAGCGACGGTCGGTGAAAATAGGGGGATTGAGCAACAGGACGAGCGCCGTCGAGGCCGCCTCCACCAGTCTCTTGCTCGAACAATCTCCAGGCTGGGAACCGGTCGCAGCCGTGCTGCCAGCCATCAGCGCAGCGACCGCGAGAAGGCTTCAATAGGGCAGTTGCCGGCTCCGGCGCCCTGGTCGGCGAGGGAGGCGTCGACGCGGGTGACGCCGTGCTCGACGGCGACCAGGGAGTTGGCGACACCCAGGCCGAGGTTGTGGTGGGCGTGGATGCCCAGTTCCGTGTCGGGGGGGCAGCACGTCGCGGTAGGCGCGCAGGCGGTCGCGGACGCCGTCCACACCTGACGGCCTACGGCATCGCGGGCACCGGCGGGCTCTTCGGGCAGCGGGAGATCAACGGTGACGCCGTCGCCCTGGTGGCGCTGTCCGGACTGCACGCGCACCTGGTCCGCGAGGCGGCGAACCAGTTGGCGGCCAGGAGCACGGCGTGAGCCCGCCGCACCCACGGTGCGAGCAAACCGCCCGACGGCTGGGCGAGGCGGAACGCCTCAGGGCAGCCTGACCGCCGGATCCACGTGCGCGGTCACGAGGTCGGTCTCACCTCTGCCCCGAGGTCTGCTTCCGTCGGTGTGACCGGCTCGTCGCGACCAGGCTCGCGAACCGCCTCCCCGACCCCGCCCTCGGCCCTCTCCCCCGGTCTTCCAGAGGCCCGTGCGCCACCGCCACGCCGAAGCACTCTTCCCCCCGCTTACCCCCCGGGGCGCCCGCGCGGCAACCCGGCCCACCGCCGCGCCTCTGGTCTTCACACCCGGACAGGTTTCTCCTCCTCCCCGCTCTCCCCCCAGCCGAAGGCTGGACGATCAGACCGGTTCGGGCTGGGGTTCCGGCTGCGGCACGGGGACCAGGGCGGGCTGCCAGAGCCTCGTCGTGCGCAGGTAGCCGTACACCACCGAGGCCGTCGCCAGGACGAGCAGGGGACCGAACAGCCACGGGTGCCGGGCCATCTGCACCGGCAGATAGCGGTAGGACAGCAACAGCGCCGTGAACACCGTCGCGCCATGGGCGACCAGTTGAATTCCGGCCCGGTCCCAGCCGCGTGCCAGTGAACGCAACGCCGCTTCGATGGTGAGGGTGAACACGACTCCGGCAAGAATGTCCGCGCCGTAGTGATAGCCGAATCCCAGGGTCGCGCCGAGGGTGGCGATCAGCCAGAACGTACCCGCGAACCGCAGAATGCGCGGGCCGCTGCGGGAATGCAGGAAGATCGCGGTCGCCCAGGCCGTGTGGAGGCTGGGCATGCAGTTGCGGGGCGTGATCTGGTCGAAAGACATGGGATGCGGGGTGTGCATCGGTGCCGGGGTGTCCGGCCACAAGTGGGCCACGGCCCAGTGCCCGCCGTCGCCGCCGTAGGCGAAGATCGGGCCCACCACGGGGAAGATCATGTAGATGCCCGGGCCGAGGAGCCCGATGACCAGGAACGTGCGCACCAGGTGGTGGCGGGGGAAGCGGCGCTCGGTCGCGATGTTGCGGAGCTGGTAGAGGGCCACGACGACCGCGGCGACCGCGAGTTGGATGTAGACGTAGTCCAGGACGTGCGCGCCGACCGTACCGGTGGCCCTGACCAGCCGGCCCGCCAGCCAGGAGGGGTTGCCCAGTGCGTGGTCGGCCGTCGCCACGTACTGGTCCAGGACCAGTGGACGCGTCTTGGAGGTGATCAGCAGCCAGGTGTCGCCGGTCTTGCGGCCGGCCACCAGCAGCAGGCCCAGCCCGACGCCCTTGAGCAGGAGGATGCGCTCCCGACCCGTACGGCGCGTGACGGCGATGACCGCGTATGCCAGCAGTACCCACAGCGCACCGTTGCCGAAGGGGTGGCCGTGGCCGGCCGGAACTTTGACGTCGGTCGTCCAGCGCACCAGCAGGAAGACGAGGTCGATTCCGACGGCGGCAGCGATGGCGATCACACGCTCACGCCAGGTGAGCACCACCATCATCAGCGCCATCCCCGCGTACAGCAGGGGGCCGGATTTCGGCGGAAGGAGCACCTCCTTCGCCTGGTTGGTGATCGGCCCGGGCATACCGTAACGACGCGCGGCGATCTCCAGCGCGACAAGGAATCCCAGCGCCGTCACACCCGCCACGGTCCACAGCACCACCCGTGGTTCACGCCACGCGGCGAAGGCGGTTCTTCCGTTTTTGCGCGAAAACACCCGCGAAGTAAGAGGTATCAATTCTCAGGCCGATTTGTTAGTTGTTATCCGAATGAGTCGATCTTCATGCACTCGTCATGACTTGGATCATGTTATCTGAGCAGCACGGCCATGTTTCCGCGATCCCCGAGGCCGGGGTCCAGGGACCGGCAGGCAGAATGATCGCCGTGATCTACGACCGGAACGACCCCGTCGCGTTCCATGACCTGTTAGCCGCACACTCCCGTCTGACCGGCCTGGTGCCGGCGCCTGATGGGGCGCGCTTGATCGCGTCGGTGCAGTCGGTGAACGAGGAGGGGACCGGTCGCGTTGCGACGCTGTGGGAGGTCGATCCCTCGGGCGAGAGTGAGAGCCGCCGCCTGGCCGGATCCGTGGAGGGTGACTCCGATCCCGCGTTCGCTGCCGACGGGACGCTGCTGTTCCTCTCCGGCCGCGAGGGCGGGGACGCGACCGGAGAGGAACCCGGCACCGACTCGCTGTGGGCCTTGTCCGAGAGCGGCGAGGCGAGACGGATCGCCCGCCATCCCGGGGGTATATACGCCTTCACCGTCGCCGCGCATGCCGACGCGGTCGCGTACACCGGTGATCTCCTGCCGGATGCGGCGGACATGGCGACGTACGCCGCATTCCGCCGTGAGCGCGAGGAGGCCATGGTCACCGCGGCCTTGTACGAGGAGACCACGGCCGGTGCCTGGGGTGCGGCCCTCGGGCCCGACGAACCCCACACGTTCGTCCTGCGTTCCGGCGGAACCGGGGTGAGCGCCGGCAGCCAGGGCCTGGCGGGCGACGCGGACGTGGCCCTGTCCCCCGACGGGTCGCTGGTGGCCTACACCCGGGCCGCCACCGGCCGGGTTCCGGACACGAACACCGTGGTGATAGCCGACGCGGCCACCGGTGCTCGGCGCCGCGCCTTCTCCCGCCCCGGCCATCAGTACTACCGCCCGGCGTTCACGGCCGACGGCTCGGCGCTGGTCTGCCAGCGCCAGCGGGAGGAGACGTACGACACCGAGTGGCGCGTCACCCTCGTATCGTTCGACCTGGGCTCCGGCGAGGAGACGGACCTGCTGCCGGACTTCGACAACTGGCCGTGGCCGGGACGGCCCGTCCCCTCGCCGGTTCCCGGAGACGCCACGCTGTGGTTCACCGGCGACGAGCGGGGGCACTGCCCGGTCTTCCGCCGCGACGCGGACGGCACGATCACCCGCCTGACCGCCTCCGGCGCCTACGACTCGCTCTGTGTCACACCCGACGGGACCACGCTCTACGCGCTGCGCAGCGCGATCGACAGCCCGCCCGGAGTGGTCCGCCTGGACGCCGTCACGCCCGATCAGCAACCCGCCTGCCTCCAGGCCCCCGGCGACCTCGGCTCGCTTCCCGGCACGCTGACCGAGGTGCGCGCCCAGGCGGACGACGGCTTCCCGCTGCGCGGCTGGCTCGTCCTGCCCGACGGCGCCTCGCCCGAACGCCCGGCGCCCCTGCTCGTCGTCCCGCACGGTGGACCGCAGGCGTCCTGGAGCGCCTGGACGTGGTCCTGGAACCCCTGGCCGTTCGCGGCCCGCGGGTACGCGGTGCTGCTCCCGGACCCGGCCCTGTCCACCGGATACGGCCAACGGATGCAGGAACGCGGCCGGGGACAGTACGGCGGTCAGCCCTACCGTGACGTCGTCGCGCTGACGGACGCGGCACTGGCACGCGTCGACCTCGACGCGACCCGGACGGCCCTCGCCGGCTGGTCCTACGGCGGCTACCTGGCCAACGTGGCAGCAACCCGCACCGACCGCTTCAAGGCGATCGTCTCCGCCGCCGGGATGTGGAACCTGGAGGCGTTGCAGACCGACACGGACATGCACGCCTACTTCCGCAAGATCTTCGGCGACCCACGGACCCAGCGGGAACGGTACGAGGCCGACTCGCCCCACTTCCACGCGGCGAGGATGGCGACGCCGATGCTGCTGGTGCACGGTGGCAAGGACCACCGCGTGCCGATGGGCCAAGCGCTCAGCCTGCACAGCGATCTCCAGCGGCTCGGAGTGCCGGTCAGGTTCCTGCACTTCCCGACCGAGGGGCACACCATCGGGGCACCGAACCATGTCCGGATCATGTACGAGACGGTGTTGAGCTTCCTCGATCACCATGTTCTCGGGAAGGAGTGGCGGCGCCCCGCGATGCTCTGACCGTTCCGCGCGTTCCTAACCGGCTTCTCGCGCCTCCTGGGAGAACCCGTAGCCGGTGAAGTCGGCGATCGGGACGTATCCGATGCGCTGGTAGAGAGCGTTGCTGGTGGGGTTGGCCGGGTTGGTGAACAGGACGACGTCCGTCGCGCCCGCGGCCAGCGCGGCGCGGCTCACCTCGACGGTCACGGCGCCTGCGTAGCCGCGGCCCCTGAGGTGGGCCGGGGTGTAGACGGGGTCCACTCGGATCATGCCACCGACCAGCGACGTCGAGCCGGCCATGGAGACGGGTGTGCCGTCCGGGTCCTCCCAGAACGTGAAGTGCTTGTCGGCGAAGCGTGAGGCGGGCCAGGAGTCGGCGTCCAAGGTGGGCGCCTCTCCGACGTCGGCGGCGAACTCGTTGCACCACCGGATGAGTTGCTCATGGTCGTGCGTCTCCGCGACCCGAGCCCGGCCCCCTGGGTGCGGCTCCGGCGGGGTGAGCGGGCCGAGACGGTGCAGACGGCCCCACCAGTGGGCTACGGCTGCCGCGCCTGTGTGCCGTTGCCATGCCTCGGCGAACGTGGTGGCGGTGTCGTGGTCCGCGGTGACACCGGACACCGGGCGGCCGAGGTCGGCCAGGCGGGCGGCGAGGGTGTCGGCCTGGGCGGCGGTGAGGGGGGTGAGGGTCACGCGCTGGGAGGCGAGGCGGTAGAAGATGGCGCGGACTTCACCCCCTGACTCCAGCCGTCCGAGGACGGTGGCTCCGGCGTCGACCGCGTCCGCTCCGCGCGTGCGCAGTCTCTCGAGCACCGTCAGCGGCGTGTTGTGCAGGGCGGGACGCGAACGCAGGAAGTCGCCGGCTCGGGCGAGGAACTCGTCGATGTCTTCGGTGAGATGCCAGTCATCCGGGCGCATGCTTCATCGTCCCTGATCCAAGCCTCGATTTCCGACCCCCTGCGCGACAACGAGATGCGACCTTTTCCGCTGCCGGGGCGCTCCTCACTCCGCCCTCGACGCACTGCTTCGACGGCCCGGCAGCCCAGGCAGCAGTTCCCGGCCCCCGGAGCGGCGTGTTCCCGTACACGGAGGTGAGTGGAAGGCTTGGACCATGGCCTTCCGATCATGGCGGGACTTCCGGCGTTCCTGGCAGCCGGGTCACACGCCCGCGCTGATGGTGATTCCACTGGGGCTGATCGTCATGGTCTGCGTAGTGGACGTGCTGGCTCCGCCGCGCATCCACCTCGGGCCGCTGCTGGTGGCGGCGCCGGCGATCACGGTTGCGTTCGCCGGCGCCCGCGTGACAGCGCTGATGGGAGTGCTCGCGGTAGCGGCCCAGGTGCTGATCAGCGTGCTCAGAGGGGTCCTGCCCACCGCCAACATCCAGGCGCAGATCACTGCTCTGATCGTCGTCTCCGCCGTCTGTGTCGGCATCTGCGTCGTCCGGGACCGGCGCGAACGCCAGCTCCACCAGGTCCGGTCCGTGGCCGAGGCGGCGCAGAGCGTGCTCCTGCAGCCACTGCCCGCCCGGACCGGCCCGCTGCGGATCGCCGGCCTGTACATCCCCGCCGAGGAAGAAGCCGCTCTGGGCGGAGACCTGTACGCGGCCGCACGGACCGACCACCACAGCACCCGGCTCCTCATCGGCGATGTCCGCGGCAGTGGGCTGGCCGCGATCAACAAGGCCGCCCTGCTGCTCGGCGCCTTCCGGGCAGCCGCCCATCGGCAGGCCACCCTGCCCCGCCTCGCCGTCCACCTCGACGCCGCGTTCCGCTGGGACACCAGCCAGTGGCGATCACAGGCGGAGCAGGACACCAACGAGGACTTCGCCACCGCCATCCTGCTCGACATCCCCGACCACGATCCGGTCGTCCACCTCATCAACTGCGGCCACCCGCCGCCACTGCTCCTGCGCGGGACTCACCTCACCCCACTGGTGCCCGAGGCGAGCCACCTTCCGATCGGACTCGGCGGCCCCTTCGGTGTCGCCGCCTACGACGTCCAGACGTTCCCGTTCGACGTCGGCGACCTGCTGCTTCTCTACACGGACGGCCTCATCGAAGCACGCGATGC
This sequence comes from Streptomyces sp. NPDC046881, assembly GCF_040645015.1. Lineage (NCBI taxonomy): Bacteria > Bacillati > Actinomycetota > Actinomycetes > Kitasatosporales > Streptomycetaceae > Streptomyces > Streptomyces sp. NPDC046881. Next base: position 282,848 of record NZ_JBEYXJ010000001.1, read on the forward strand.
CGACGGCGTCTTCTACCCGTTCACCGAACGGGTGCCCGAGTGGACCAAGGACGACCCCGACGAACTCCTGCGCGGTCTCCGGGACGACCTCCTGGCCCACGTCCACGGACACCTCAACGATGACGCGGCCGCAGTCGCGATCCGCCGCCTGGCAGTCTGATCTCCGGCACGGTGGGCTTCGTCCACCCGAAGCCGAACACGTCGGACCTGCACCGGCGGGTCTTCGACGAGCCGGCGACGGCTCCCGTGCACGTCCTGCTTCTGCCCGTCGGTGTCGAGGCCGGCCTGCCCGTCCGAGGCGGCGGGTGTCGGACGGATCGCGCGGTGCGCCGGCAGGCGGCGGGGCGGCTCCGCGACCGAGGGGCTGAGGGGTTCGGATGGTCCCACGTCTCGCATGACGCCGGCCCTCCGGGTCCATCACGACGAACCGTTTCATGCTGCATCCACATAACGGCTCATGTGCCATATTGCGTATGAAATCACCAGGAAAGGCATGTCATGAAGATCGCAGTAATCGGCGGTACCGGGCTGATCGGGTCGCAGGTCGTGAGGAACCTGACCGCGGCCGGGCACGAGGCGGTGCCGCACTCGAAGTCCACCGGAGTCGACATCATCAGCGGTCAGGGACTGGAGGAGGCGACGGCGGGAGCGGACGTCGTCGTCAACCTGACGAACTCCCCGACCTTCGACGAGGCCTCCCTGGGCTTCTTCCAGACCTCGATGGACAATCTTCTGGCCGCGGCCCACAAGGGCGGCGTCGGCCACTTCGTCATTCTCTCGATCGTCGGCGTCGACCAGGTGCCGGAGCTGGACTACTACCGGGCCAAGGTGCTCCAGGAGCAGATCCTCGCGGCCGGACCGATCCCCTACTCGATCGTCCGGGCGACGCAGTTCATGGACTTCATGGACGCGGTCCTGTCGTGGACCGCTGACGCCGACACCGTCCGGCTGCCCGCCACGCCGATCCAGCCGATCGCCTCCAGGGACGTGGCCGCCGCAGTGGCGGAGGTCGCCGAAGGAGCCCCGCTGAACGGCATCCGCAACATCGCCGGCCCCGAGGTCTTCACCCTGGACGAGGTGGGGCGGATCACCCTGGCCCACAAGGGCGACCACCGTACCGTCGTGACCGACCCCACCGCCGGCATGTTCGCCGCCGTCAAGGGCGACGTCCTCACCGACAGGAACGCTCACCTCGCCCCCACCCGCTACACCGACTGGTTGTCCTGAATCGTCCATTTCCGGAGGGCTTACGGAGGTGTGGTACATGTCGGACAAGAACCCAGGGCACGGGAGCGCCGCCCAGGTCTCCCTGCCGCCCGAAGTCAAGTTGTTGCAGGAGGTCACCCCGCCCTTCTTTCCCGAAGGCGGTTCGGGAATGACCATCCTCGTCGACTGGCCGCCCGGTCACCCCGGGCTCCCTCCGCATCGCCACTCGGGCCCGTCGTTCGGTTACGTGATGGAGGGCGCGCTCCGGTTCGAACTCGAGGGTGAGCCAGAGCGTGTGGTCGAGGCCGGTGGAACGTTCTGGGAGCCAGGCGGTGACGTGATCCACTACCAGGACGGCAATGCGCTGCCGGACGCGTCGACCAAGTTCGTGGTGACCATGTTGTGCGCGCCGGGTCAGCCGATGCTCACGTTGGTCGACGAGGAGGAGCTGAAGGAACGGGCGCACAAGCGCGCCCCGCGTCCCTCCGAAGGCTGACTCGACACCGCGGACACCGCACGCGCCGGACCGTCCGCCCCGGCCACGGCAGCCGCGCACCATGGGCAGCGGTTCTCACCGTCGGCCAGAAGCGGACTCGCCGGTCCGGTCCTGGGCTGCCGTCCGAAGCTCCTTCTCCAGCAGCGTGAAGGACTTGGCCGGCCCGCTCGGCTGCGGCTTGCCTTCCTTGTGCCCCACGACGCGGTAACCGGCGTGCTGGTAGTAGGCGTTGAGCTGGGCGTTGTCGGCCAGGCAGTCCAGGCGCACGGATGTCCGTCCCACTTCGGCCACTCTGCGTTCCGCCGCACTCAGCAGCAGCCTCCCCGTCCCGGGCGCGGCGACGCGCCGGTCCACCATGAGCCGGTGCACGTATCCGGCCACGGGCGGCTGCGGACCCCAGGCGGCCTCGTCCTCCCACCACAGCTCCCAGGCACCGGCAACGCGGCCGTCGATCTCCGTGAGCCAGATCTCGCCGTGTGCCATGACCCGGCGGAAGTGGTCCTCGGCCAGCTCTCCCGGACGCCACTGCCCCGTGATGCCGTGGGCCAGCATCCAGCGTGCCGCGTCGTCGCGCAGACGGACCAGGGCAGTCAAGTCGGCTTCGGTGGCCGCGCGGACGCGTAGATCATTCACGCAGCGATCTTCGCACAGCCGTACGACGCCCGTCCCCGCCTGCAACGCCTTCTCGCCACTGGTCCGCACCCCGCCCAGGAATTCGCCGGCAACCTCTGCGCCTCCTGCGGTCACCAAGGAGTGCACCATCGACTCGATCTCCCGAACGGACGGGTATGCAGACAGCACGGCAGGCCGCGCGGCAGCGCAGGCACAGACGCAGGATCATGCTGGGCACCGCGTTGAGGCTCGTCTCCACGGGCCTTCTCGCCTATCTGGTCGTGGCGTTGCGCCCCGACCGTCAGGCCGAGGCACCGCCCTCCGCGGCCACATCCGTCACCACCCCTCGAGTGGGAGCCACCACGGCGGCCGGGACGAGCGCCCCCTCCCCCACCGGCTCCGCGACCCCGACCGGCTCCACGGCCCCGACCGGCCCACGGACCCCGACGGTTGCCGCGACCACGGCGACGGCGAATCCCTCGGCCCCGCACACCCCGCGGCCCCCGCGCACGGCGTCCGGCACGGCGTCGCTCGCAGGACGGATCAAGCCCGGGACCACCTACCGAGGCGTCGCCACCTCCTACAAGGCCGGCAACGGAGACGGTGCCTGTCTGTTCGGACCGAGCAACGACCTCATGATCGCGGCGATGAACACCACCGACTACGAGACATCCAAGGCGTGCGGCGCATACGTACGCGTCCGCGCGGCGAACGGCGCCTCCGTCACGGTGCGCATCACCAACGAGTGCCCACTGCCGTGCGCACCCGGGCAACTCGACCTCAGCGAACAGGCCTTCGCCAAGCTCGCCGCCCCCCAGCTCGGCCGGGTTCCGATCACCTGGAGCCTGGTGAGCCCCAGCACGTCGGACACGATTTCCCTCAGGTACAAGACCGGGTCCAGCGCCTACTGGTGCGGCATCCAGGCGATCGGCCACCGGAACCCCGTCGCACGGCTGGAGGTCCGCACCGCGGGCGGCTGGCGGCGGCTGCCCCGCACCGACTACAACTACTTCGTCTCCGCGGACGGCGGTGGATGCGGCGGCGCGATCAGACTCACGGACGTCTACGGGGAACAGCTGACCGTCAGCGGCATCGCCTTGCGGCCGAACGTCGCACAGCCCACCCGGGTCCAGTTCGCCCGGCACTGACCGCCGCTCGCGCACGGGAGCCGCCGGCTCTGTCGGCGCCCCTCCCCCGCCGGCCGGCCTGGGCCCAGGTCAGGACGACTCGCGGACCACCAGTTCCGTACGGAGGATCACGTGTCGCCAAGCCACGGCCGGCTCCTCCATCTCCTCCATCAGCAGCCTGACCATGGCCCGCCCGATCTCCTCCAGCGGCTGACGTACCGTGGTCAGGCGCGGCTGGGTGCTCTGCGCCAGCGGGAAGTCGTCGAAACCGATCACGGCGACGTCCTCCGGCACCCGTCGTCCCGCCGCGCGCAGTGTGTGCAGGGCCCCGACCGCCGTGGTGTCCGACGCGGCGAGGACGCCGTCGATGTCCGGGTGCCGTTCGAGGAGTTCCGCCATGGCGCGGCGCCCGCTCTCCTCCGTGAAGTCGCCCTCGGCCACCAAGGAGCGCGTGACCTTCAGCCCGGCCAGCGCAAGGGCATCCTGGTAGCCGCGCAGCCGGGACTGGGCGGCGTACATGTCGAGCGGGCCGGTGATGGTCGCGATCGTTCTACGGCCCCGCTCCAACAGGTGCGAGACGGCGCTTCGGGCACCGCCCGCGTTGTCCGCGTCCACATAGCTGACGTACTCGTCGCCCGAACGGCGCCCCAGCAGCACGGTCGGCAACCGTGCCTCGGCGAGCATGTCCGGCAGCCGATCGCCCGCGTGCACGGAGATCAACAGGATGCCGTCGACACGGCCGCCACGGGCGTACTCCAGGAAGCGCTGCCGTTCGTCCTCGGAGCGGACCAGGGTCAGCAGCAGCTGCATCCCGGTGTCCACCAACGCGTCTCCGAGCGAGCGGACGATCTCCGAGAAGAACGGCTCCGCGAACTGCCTCCAGTCCGGCTCCGTGAGGACGAGGGCCACGGCGTCGGCCCGCCGCCCGGCCAGGGAGCGGGCCGCGAGATTCGGCACGTACCCCAGCTCCTCGATGGCCTGCTGCACGGCCCGGCGTGTCGACTCCTTGACGCCCGCCGCATTGTTGATGACTCGGGAGACCGTGCCCCGCCCCACCCCGGCATGGGCGGCCACCTCTTCCAGCGTCGGCGTACCAGGGCGTCGCTTGACCATGACCACCTCCCCCACGAGATCACTGATCTTACGGGCCCGCGAACCGGGCAACACCGCTTCCGCAAGTAATCAGTTGGGTTCTGGTCAGGAGGAGTGCTCGGACGAACGGAGCGGAGACGCGTGTGGGCCGGGCGGTCCCCTGCGTGGGTGGGGGGCCGCCCGGCCCGGTGGCCCTGTCGTTTGGTGACGGGGCCGGGTACGCGGAGCGTCAGCGGGGACTTATTCGAGGAGCTCCGCGTACGCGCCCATGGCCATGGCGATGTCGGCCTGTGCCCAGAAGCGGTGGTAGGTGAAGACGGGTGCGGCGCCGCCCTTGAGATAGGCCTCGATCTTCGACCAGTTGGGGTCGCTCTTGTAGAAGGAGCGCAGTGAGGTGAAGGTGGAGGACGGGTTGATGGTGTCGCCGTTCGGCATGGTGCCGCTGAAGCCGGTGGGGATGTAGACGCTGTCGTTGAAGCGGCTGTAGTCGGTGCGGGTTTCGGACACGGCGATGCCGAGGCTGTCCTGGTGGTTGTTCCACATGCCGTCCAGCAGTGCCTTCGCCGTCGTTTTCGCCGTGCTGTCGCCGGATTTGGCGGCGTAGTAGGTGAGGGTCTTGGCGTAGGCGGCGGCGACGCCGACGTCGTCGGTGTAGTCGGCGACGGTGACGTGCAGGTTGCTGTTGGTGCCGGGGCTGGAGGGGTTCCAGGTGTCGGGCTGGCCGGACCACTGGAGGGTGGAGGGGATGCGGTAGGTGCCGTCGGGGTTGATCGTGGTCTTGGACAGCGCCCACTTGACCCACTTGTCCAGCACGGTCTTGGCCTGGGTGTCGCCGGTCTGCTGGTAGTACTCGGCGACGCGTTCCATGGACCAGGCCTGGAAGCCGAACCACTGGTTGGAGGGCGGGTCGTGGTAGACGGGCTGCCAGTCGTAGGCCATGCCGTAGAAGGTGGAGACCCCGGCCGGCGGTGCGCTGTAGCGGCCCTGCCAGCTGTTGGTGGCACCACCCGCGATGGCGCCCTCGGAGGACTGCAGCCACTGGTAGAACTCCAGCTGCCGCTGCAGCGACTTACCCCAGTCAGCCGCCCCGGTGGCCGACTTGGGCTTCAGATCGGCCACCGAGCTGAGCGCGTACGCGGCCAGCGGGTTCTGGTAGCCGCCGTGGACGTGGCTGGAGCCGATCCGCCACGCCCAGCCCGCCGAGGTGTCGGTGGCACCGCCCCAGGCGTAGTACCAGGACAGCAGGTAATGCGAGGCGTCCTTGCCGGTTCCGGCCGGGCACGACGGACTCGTGCAATTGCCGATCTTCTTGAAGTACTTGTCGTACATCGCATACCGCAGGTAGTCGCCCATCTTCGCGGCCTTGGCGACCGTCGCGGAGACATCAGCGCTCTTGCCCTGCGCCTTCGCCCACACATCGGCCCAGTACGCCGCCTGCACCGCGCGGGCGTCTGCGTCCGGGGCGTCGGTGTACTTCCACTGCCGGGCATAGGAGGAGTCACCGGTGAACAGGTCCAGATAGCCGTTCTTCCCGCCGTACTTGAACGCATCACACGTCGGCTGCGGCACCGTCTCCCACACCGACTCCTGCACACCACGCTGGAAGGTGTTGATGTACGACGGGCCGGTGGCTGTGGGACCGGCCTCGCACTTGCCGGGCTCGTTGCCGTAGCCGTAGACGTTGTCGACGTCCTGGATCCAGTGCATACCGTAGACGTCGTCCGAACCGTATGCAGTCTTCAGTTCACCGGATATCGGATCCGAACCCACCGACACCGACGTGTCCAGCTTCGCCGGATACTCGTTCGGCGTATCCAGCTCCGGCGCATACGTCGCCGGCTTGGAGGCGTTGTAGAAGGAGTTCGTCGGCTGGTCGGCATGCGTGGGAATCATGTACTTCTCCATCAGCCCCCACGCACCGTTGAACTTCGACCAGTCACCGGTGACCTTGCCGTACATCGCCTGCAGCCACAGCAGATAGCTGTACGCCTCCGACGTCGTCTCATGCCCCTGATCCGGAGCCTCCACGATCAGCGTCTCCACCGAGTGATACGGAATCCCCTCAGGCGAGAAGTAACCGTTCGCCGGATTCGTGATCTTCCCGTACAGGTCGAGGAAACGGGCGTCGTACGCCTTCGACGCAGGCAACTCCGTCACCGTGACCGTCGCCTTGGAGTAACCGGTGGCCGACACGGTGAAGGTCGCACTGCCGGTGCCGGAGGAATCCGCCGTGATGGTCACCGATTGCGCGGTGTTCCAGTTCGACGGGGTGAACGTCAGCGAGGATCCACCGGTCACGGACAGACCCGAGTTGCCGCCGGTACGGGCCGTACTCACCGTCACGTTCCCACTCGGCTGCGCCGACAGCTTCACCGAAAACGTCCCCGACTTGCCCTGCTGCACACCCAGTTGGGTGGGTGACGCCACGAGTGCAGGCCCAGATGCGACGGTGATGCCCACCGGGGTGGACGCGGCGGACGCACCCAGACTGTCGTACGCCTTCGCCACCAGCGAATGACTGCCCACCGACAGATCAGACGTGGAAAGCGAGTACGGCGCGCTGGTGTCCGTACCCAACAGCGTGGTGTCGTCGTAGAACTCCACCTTGCTGATCGACGCGTTGTCCGCCGCCGCCGCGGTCGCCGCCAACGGCACCGCAGTCCCTTGCGTATACACCGCACCCGCACTCGGACTCGTCAGCACAGCCACCGGCGCCTGATGGGCCCCCACACACGCCGCACCGTTCACCGCGAACGACACAGGCGCGGTATTGGTACCGCTGTAGGTGAACTGCGCCCCCGTAGAGACCGCGGCACCCGCCGCGATGGTGCCGTTGTACGAGGCGTTCTTCACCGTGACCGTCTGACCGGACTGGGACCACGTGCCGTTCCAGCCGTTGCTCAGCTTCTGATTCCCCGCGTAGGCGTACGACAGCGTCCAGCCGTCGATCGCGTCCGAACCACGGTTGGTGATCGTGAGGTCGGCGGCGAAGCCCGAACCCCAGTCATTGGTCTTGTAGTCGACACTGCACTGCACCGATGCCGCCTGCGCGGCCGGCGTGCCGGTGGCGAGCATCGACAACGGCAGGGCGAATGCGGCTGCCACGGCGGTCCACAGCCGCCGTACAGCTCTGCGCTTGCGTCCGGGATCCATCGTTCTGGCCTCTCCTTGCGGGCGTGTGGCGCGTGGGGGACAAGGCTTGAACCAGTGGGAGCGCTCCCATAGTGAGGACGCGGGCGGGTCCGGTCAAGACGTTGAGAAGTTGAATCGTTGGAAGCGAACCATCTAAGAAAAGTTAAGCAACAGCCCTGTGAAGGCAGCGCAGTTGGCGCTACCGTCACTCGCACCAGTGGGAGCGATTCCATTCAGTCGACGCGTCCGTCACGGCGCGCCACACTGCAAGGAGTCGCTCATGCGACACCCCCCGCGTTGGCCACCGACGCGAGCGTCACCTCGGCTCCATGGGCTCCTGGTCGGGGGCGAGCACCCCGCCACCGTCCGCAGGGACCGCGCCCGCGCTGCACGTCTCCGGCAACACGCTCGTGACCCTCGTGGATGCCCAAAGCCCCCTCCCTCATCTCCGCCTACGACGGCGCACCCACCGCGTACGGCACCGGTCCGCGACCACCTGCGCGCCCTCACCCCGTGAGCCCACCCCACGGACCACCCCCGGACCACCCCACAACCAACCCTCGAATCGAAGGAACCCGCACTGATGAGTCGTACCAAGTTGTCATTCCTCGCTGCCCTGGCGGTGCTCGCCGGGGCCTCGGGGACGGCGCTCCTCACGGCACCGGCCGGTGCCGCCGTCACCTCCGTCCCCTGCTCGGTGGACTACAAGGTGCAGAGCCAGTGGGACACCGGCTTCACCGCCGCCGTCACCGTCACGAACAACGCGGCCGCCAAGTCCAGTTGGTCCCTGAAGTGGTCGTACTCCGGGAACCAGAAGGTCACCCAGGGCTGGAGCGCGAAGGTCAGCCAGAGCGGCGGTGACGTCACCGCCGCCAACGAGAGCTACAACGGCTCGCTGGCCACGGGCGCTTCGGTCAGCTTCGGCCTCAACGGCACGTACAGCGGCACCAACGCCGTGCCCACCACCTTCACCCTCGACGGCGTCACCTGCAACGTCGACAACGGCGGAAGCACGGGAGGCGGCAGCACCGGTGGTGACACGGGCGGCGGCACCGGCGGTTCCACCGGTGGCAGTACCGGTGGCAGTACCGGCGGTGACACGGGCGGCGGCACCGGTGGGGACAACGGCGGTGGCGGCGGCAGGGCCGACAACCCCTACGTCGGGGCCAAGGCGTACGTGAACCCCGAGTGGTCGGCAAAGGCCGCCGCCGAGCCGGGTGGCAGCCGCATCGCCGACCAGCCCACCGCCGTCTGGCTCGATCGCATCGCCACGATCAACGGCGTGGGCGGCGGCATGGGTCTGCGCGCCCACCTCGACGAGGCCCTGAAGCAGAAGGGTTCGGGCGACCTCGTCGTCCAGCTGGTCATCTACGACCTGCCCGGCCGCGACTGCGCCGCCCTCGCCTCCAACGGCGAACTCGGCCCCAACGACATCGACAAGTACAAGAGCCAGTACATCGACCCCATCGCCTCGATCCTGTCCGACCCCAAGTACGCCTCCCTCAGGATCGCCACCGTCATCGAACCCGACTCCCTGCCCAACCTGGTCACCAACGCCGGCGGCACCAACAGCACCACCGACGCCTGCGTGACCATGAAGAGCAACGGCAACTACGAGAAGGGCGTCTCCTACGCCCTGGACAAGCTCGGCGCCATCCCCAACGTCTACAACTACATCGACGCCGGCCACCACGGCTGGCTCGGCTGGGACAGCAACCTCGGCCCGGCGGTGCAGGAGTTCGCGAAGGTCGCCACGAGCAACGGCGCGAGTGTGAACGACGTGGCCGGTTTCATCGTGAACACGGCCAACTACAGCCCCACGAAGGAACCGAACTTCAAGGTCACCGACACCGTCAACGGCCAGACCGTGCGCCAGTCCAAGTGGGTGGACTGGAACCAGTACGTGGACGAGCAGTCCTTCGCCGTCGCGCTGCGGGACAAGCTGGTCGCTGCCGGCTTCAACTCCGGTCTCGGCATGCTCATCGACACCTCCCGCAACGGCTGGGGCGGCTCCGCCCGGCCCACCAAGCCCGGCCCCCTGACGTCTGTCGACGACTACGTCAACGGAGGCCGTGTCGACCGGCGCATCCACCCCGGCAACTGGTGCAACCAGAGCGGTGCCGGGCTCGGTCAGCGGCCCACCGCGGCCCCGTCCGCCGGCATCGACGCGTACGTGTGGGTCAAGCCCCCGGGGGAGTCGGACGGTTCCAGCTCCGCCGTCTCCAACGACGAGGGCAAGGGCTTCGACCGCATGTGCGACCCCACCTACGGCGGCAACGCCCGCAACGGCAACAACCCCACCGGCTCGCTGCCGGGCGCACCCCTGGCCGGACACTGGTTCTCCGCCCAGTTCCAGCAACTCATGCAGAACGCCTACCCGCCCCTGCCGTAGCCCCCTGAGGCAGTGAGCCCCCGCCGGGGCCGGTCCCCGAACGGACCGGTCCCGGCTGACCCTCGAAGAAGAACTCGTGTCGCGGGGGACGTGCGGCCAGTGCCGTCGTAGAGGGACCAGCCGACGACCGTGGAGTCCAGTGCCGACGTACTCGGGTACAGCACCAGCACCTGCTGACGGAGACCGAGCTGAGCAGGTGCTCCGGGGACACGTCCTCGGAAATGGTGGGGCGGGTGGTGGTGCCGGCTGTGCCAGGCTGGCGGATCGTCCCTGGACCGGTTCGACACAGGAGCGTCCGATGACGACACCGTCCCGTCTGTCTCCCCTGCTGGAGCAGTTCGACTTCGCGCGCACACGCCTCGCCGACCGCATGACGGGACCGGTCGTGGACAGCGGCGACGGGGCGGATACCGAGGTCGGCCCCATGACCGACGAGGAATACCTGTGGGAGCCGGTCCCCGGCTGCTGGTCGGTACGGCGGCGCGTGGACGGCCCGGGACCGCGCGCGACGTTCCTGGCCGGCACCGGCGACTGGGGCCGCGACGCCGCCTCCTACCCGCATCCCTGGCCGCCGCCCTTCACCACCATCGCGTGGCGCCTGAGCCATCTGAGCGAAATGCTGGCCCTGCGCGCCGACCACACCGCCGGCAGCCACACGCTGACCCGCGACGACCACCCCGTCAGCGGGGACGCCGCAGGAGCGGGCGCGGCCTTCGACGCCGCTGCCGCGGCCTGGCGGAAGGCGCTGCTGAGCGTCGACGACGCCGCACTCGACGCGGTGGGGTATTGCACCTACCCGCACGGCAGCGACGCGGAGGAACCGTTCCTCGGCATCGTGTGGTGGGTCAACCAGGAACTGCTGCACCACGGAGCCGAGATCGCCCTGTTGCGCGACCTCTACCGGGCCCTGCCGCACTCCCGGAACGGCGTGCCGGTCCCAGGAGGGGCCACGGTGCCGCGTTGCACGGTGGCGGGAGCGGAGTGAGACTGATGCTGGCGGTGGCGTCCTGAGGCTGGGCCCGTGCGCGGCCGTCCGGGGATCCTGCCCTGGGAAGCGCAGTACGCCCCCCCGGGACGTCCTCTCCGCAGCGCTCGTGACCCATGGACGGAGGGGCATCATGCTGCGTGTTCCCTGGCGACGTCTGACCGTCTCCGCTCTGGCGTGGCTGGGAGTGGTCGCCGTGCCGGCGACGCCTTCCGCAGCCGCAGCAGTCCCAGCCCACGCCGGCGTGACCGTCACTGCGCCGGGGAGTTCCTGCGCCTGGCCGGCCGTCGTCCGACCGAGCAGGCTGAACTTCGCCTTCCCGGAGACCAACGCGACGTACTGGCTGACGCCCTACCGCCTGGACGAGGGCGACCGCCTCGTGGTGGACGGTACGTACCCGTCCGCCCGGTTCACCGCGCTGACGGCCTACGACCACAAGGGCGCGCCTGTCGATGCCCTCGCCGACTACCAGATCTCTCCGCGTTCGGGGAGCAAGAACCCGTTCGCCGTCCCGGACGCGGGGACGGATCCGGCGCACCATCGCTATCAGGTGACGCTGAACCCGGGGGTCGCGGCCGGTTCCGGTGCCAACACGATCGCCGCGACCGCGAACGGCGCAGCGTCCGGTGCCGGCTTCCTGGTGCTGCGGATCTACGTGCCCGACAACGACTCCGACCCGGCGGGCGGAGTTCCGCTGCCGACGCTGTCGATCCAGCGTCGGGGCAGCAGCCCGAGCGTCATGAAGGCCTGCCCCAGGGCGGATTCCGCGCAGGGGCCGTCGGGACCGCTCGCCGATACGCTCAGGAAGCTCGTGAAGGACAACGCGCCCGCGGGGAAGTTCGCAGGCTGCGGGAAGTTCACGCCGAGTGACCCGGGTTTCGCTCCGCCCACCAAGGTGCTCGGGCTGTTCCCCAACCCGTACAACAAGTACCTGTGCGCGCCGCTCGCCTACAAGTCGGGCCGTATCGCGGTGGTCCGCGGCAAGGCGCCCACGTTCCCCGACACCACCAACGGGCAGTCGGTGCTCACCCGGACACAGCTCAGGTACTGGTCGCTCTGCCAGAACCAGTGGCAACTCCCCTATCCGGTCAGCTCCTGTGCCGCGGATTTCCAAACGGCCCGGGACAAGAACGGGCGTTACACCTACGTGGTCTCCACCAAGCAGGACCGGCCCGCCGACGCGACCACGGTCAAGGGCGTGACATGGATCGACTGGGGGCCCACCCATGTCTCCAGCCTGCTGTTCTTCCGGAACATGCTCCCCGCCGACGACTTCCGCAACGCCATCCAGAACGTCAAGAAGGGCGACGACCCGGCGAAGGTGATGGGGGACTACTACCCGACCGTCACCTACTGCACCAAGCAGTCCTTCGCCAAGGACGGACCGGACGCCTGCACGAGCTGAGCCGCGAAGTAACGTCAGGGTGCATGGTCTCCCTCTTCACGGTCTTCGGCCCGCCCGCGGTCACCGTCCTGCTCTTCGCCGTCGGGGCACTTCCGTACGCGTGGTGGGTGACCAGGAGGAAACCCTCACGGCCGGCCCGCTGGGCCGTGATCGGCGGGGCGGCGGCGATCGCCGCCTACGGGGCCGGAACCGTCTACGGGCTCGCCTTCACGAACCCGCTCGACGTGTGCGCGGACAGGACCGGCGACGGCGTGTACATGGATGCCGGGCGGGACTACGGCCTGACATCGGTGGACGTGGACGGCTTCCCCCCGTCCGTCACCTGCCACTGGACCAGCGGTCACAGCACCGAAGTGGTGTGGTTCTGGGCGCCGCCCCTGCTGTACGCCGGGCTGGCCTGCTCCGTCGTCTGCTTCGCCCTGCTCCTCGTCAACCGGACGCGTAGGTCCTGAGCCGGTCCCGGCGGCCGGCGCGCGTCAGGCGCTGACCGTCTTCAGGAAGTGGTCGGCGTCCTCGCTGTCGGCCAACCGCCCCAGGTTGAGCCACGATCCGTCCGGGAAGCGCAGGAAGAAGTGGCGCTGACCCGGCTCCCGGTGGATCCGGGCCTCGCCGCGCGCGAACTCGGTGACGATGTCGAAGTCGTCGGCCTTGGTCGGCGACAGACGTCGTCCTGGCGAGGCCGCGAGGCAGATGCGGTCGTCGGTGAGCAGCAGCAGGCGCCTGAGGTTGGGGGACTGCCCGTACCAGCGCAGCAGCAACTGGCCTGCGGTGAGGGTCCAGTCGCCGTCGAAGACGTCGTCGGACGGCTCCGGGAGGCGATGCCGGTCACCGTCGGCGCGCTGCGGCTCCGACGCACGGTCGGTACGCCGGCCGAGCAGTTCCCGGCGTGCGCGCTTGGACGTCAGCAGGTCGTCGAGCTTGTCGACCAGGAACCACGGGATGATGATCACCGCCGCGAGTACCAGACCGGTGTGGTACAGCCAGTGCCGTCCCGGCTTCAACCGCCCTCTGCCCGCCGCCCGGTGGACGTCCTTGGGCGGCCGGGGGATGTCCTTGCGCAGGCCGCACCAGACGAGGACCACCGGTTCCTCGCCCAGCACCTTGCGCGCCCGCCGGTGTACCTTCCGCTTCGCCATGCTGGAAATCCTAGGTCGTGTCCGCAAAGTCCCTCCGTCCGCCCGGAGGGCGGGCCCTGCGGCAGGAGGGACTTTGCGGACACGGCCTAAGGCCTTTCGGCACGAAAAAGACCCCGGTCCGATGGACCGGGGCCTTGTCCCGAGCGGACGACGAGGCTCGAACTCGCGACCTCAACCTTGGCAAGGTTGCGCTCTACCAACTGAGCTACGTCCGCAGTGCGCCGTTGCGCGAGAGCAACTATACCCAACCTCGCGCCCGTGCGAGACGCACTGCCGCATGACGGTTCTCGACGCCGAGCTTGGAGACGGCCGAGGAGAGGTAGTTCCGCACGGTCCCCGGCGACAGCGCGGCCCGCTCGGCGATCTCCGCGACCGGCGCCCCGTCGGCGGCCAGCTCCAGCACCTCGGCCTCCCGCGCGGTCAGCGGCGAGTCCCCGGCGGAGATCGCGTCGGCCGCCAACTCCGGGTCGACGTAACGGCCTCCGGCGTGCACGGTCCGGATGATCTCGGCGAGCCGCTGGGCGCTGACGGTCTTCGGGACGAACCCGCGCACACCGGCCGCGAGCGCCCGTTTCAGATGCCCGGGCCTGCCGTGCCCGGTGACGATCAGCACCTGGCAGCCGGGCAGTTCCGTGCGCAGGGATGTGGCGACCTTCACACCGTCGGCGCCCGGCATCTGCAGATCGAGCACGGCCACGTCGGGCCGGTGCGCCCGGGCCATGGCCAGCGCCTCCGGCCCGCTCGCCGCCTCCGCGACCACCAGCAGGTCGTCCTCCAGGGACAGCAGCGCGGCCAGCGCGCCCCGGATCAGATGCTCGTCGTCGGCGAGCAACAGCCGTACCGGAGCGCTCACGAGGTGACTCCTCTCACAGACCGCAGGGGCACGTCCGCCACCAGCCGGAACCGGTCCCGGCCCGTGCCCACGACCCCCGCCTCCAGGGTTCCGTCCACGGCGGCGAGCCGTTCCCGCAGCCCGGCCAGCCCGGAGCCGCCGCCACCGCCGGGCGCGGCGAGCCCGTCGTTCTCCACCGTCAGCACCACATGCCCCTCACGCACCGCAAGTTCCACCTCGCACCGGCCCGCGTCCCCGTGCCGCAGCACGTTGGTGGTCGCCTCGCGCACCACCCAGCCGAGCGCGGACTGCACCTCGGCGGGCAGCCCGCGGGTCTCCGCGCGCACCTCGCAGTCGATCCCGGCGGCGGTCAACACGCCCTGCGCACCGGCGAGTTCGACCCCGAGGTCGGCCTCCCGGTACCCGCGTACGACGGCTCTCACCTCGCGCTGGGACTCCTGCGCGATGCGCTGCACCTCGATCATCTGCTCCACCGCCTCCGGCCGCCCCCGCCGGGCCAGTTGCACCGCCAGCTCGCTCTTCAGGGAGATCACGGACAGGTTCCGGCCCAGCACGTCGTGCAGATCCCGGCCGAACCGCAGCCGCTCCTCGGCGACGGCGAGCCGGGCCTCCACCTCGCGGGCCCGTTCGGCCTCCCAGAGCACGGCCAGGGTCCAGGCGCCGCAGCGGCAGGCGAGCAGCGAGAACACCGTCTGGAAGGCGACCATCAGCCCGGTGGCGAGGATCCCGGCACCGTCGGGGTCGGCGAGCCCGACGGCCCCCATGAGCAGCACCGCGAGCAGCGCCGCCCCGCGCAGCAACACCGGTACCGGGACGGTGAGTCCGTAGAGCACGCCGAACGGCAGCAGGGCGGCGCCGATCCCCAGCCGGACCGTCACCGGGTCGGCCGCGTCCAGCGCGGCGAGGGCCACGAGCAGGGACAGCGCCAGCCCCAGCAGGGCGGCCGGGACGCCGTGCGCCCCGGCCGGCAGCCGGGCGCGCCCCAGGTAGTGGTCGAGCGCGGGCCGGGTCAGCCGGTTCGAGACCGCGCACTGCAGGGTCGCCACCAGGACGAGCAGGGTCCCGAGGACGAGGGCCGGGGGCCGGTGGTCGAGCCCGCCGACCAGGGGGAGCAACAGCCAGCCGAGCGAGAAGAACCAGGTCGTGCCGTACCAGGTGGCGACCGTGTACAGCTCGACCCGCTCGGCCTTGCTCCGCTCGCGCCAGTGCCGTTGCTGCCACCGCCGTATCCGCCCCACCACGCACGCCCCCCGTTCCTCAGCGCCGGGGTTCCCACCGGAACCACCGCCGTACAGCAAACACCGCCACCAGGGTCCAGGCCAGTGCGGTGGCGAGGGCGCCGAACGCCTCGTAGGCGCTCAACCCGCCGGTCCAGCCGGCCCGGACGAGCCGGATCGCGGGGGACAGCGGGAGCAGCTCGCAGACGGAGGCGAGCTTCTCCGGCATGACCTCGGCGGGGAACATGATCCCCGAACCCGTCATCGACACGAACACCAGCGGCAGCGCGGTGACCTGGCCGCTCTCCACGGTCCGGGTGACGGTCGCGGTGAGCGCGGCGAGCGCGGCGCTCAGCACCAGACCGACCGCCAGCCCCAGCAGGGTCAGGTACGGCGCCTCGGGCGCCCCGGCGTGCAGCAGCACCGCGCATCCGACGCCCAGCACCAGGGCCTGCGCGAGGCCCAGGGTCATGGCGGGCAGGGCGGTGCCGGTGAGGATCTCGGTGTCGGTGAGCTCGCCGGTGCGCAGCCGTTTGAGGACGAGTTCCTCGCGGCGGGCGACGTAGGCGTTGACGAGCGAGGAGTAGACGGCGAACAGGAAGGCGAAGCCGACCGCGGCCGTGAACATGGACGCGCCGACGCTGATGCCCTGTTTCTCCAGGTCCAGCTGGTCGAGGGCCGGGCGCACGCTGAACGGCAGCGCGAGCGGCAGGACGAGCGCGGTGAACACCACCCCGCGGTTGCGGCCGAGGAGGGCCAGTTCGGCCCGTGCCAGCGCGCGCAGCCGCCGTACGGAGGAGGTGCGGGTGTCGGGAGCGAGGGCGCTCATGCGGCCGCCTCCTCTTCCCGGGCGATTCCGAGGAAGGCTTCCTCCAGCGAGGCCGATCGCACGTCCAGTGCGCGCAGTTCGACGCCGGCCCGTTCGGCCCAGGCGAGCACGGCGGTGGCGGTCCGCTGGAGTTCGCGGGTGCGCAGCCGGACCACCCGGCCGTCGCTCTCGTGCCCGCAGACGCCGAGGGCGTCGAGGGGCGGCAGATCGCCGAGGAAGTAGCCGTCGGGCAGTTCGAAGGACATCCGGGAGGGGCGGCCGGCGGTGACCTCGGCCGGGGTTCCGGAGGCGGCGATCCGGCCCTCGTGCAGGATGGCCAGCCGGTCGGCGAGACCCTCGGCCTCCTCCAGGTAGTGCGTGGTGAGCAGCACGGTGGTGCCCGCGTCGCGCAGAGCGCGGACCAGTTCCCAGGTGTCCCGGCGGCCCTCCGCGTCGAGTCCGGTCGTCGGCTCGTCGAGGAACAGCACCTCGGGATCGCCGAGCAGCGCGAGCGCCAGGTCCAGGCGCCTGCGCTCCCCGCCGGACAGCTGTTTGACCCGCACCCCCGCCTTGCCCGTGAGCCCCACCCGTTGCAGCACCTCGGCTTCCGGCCGGGCGCGGCTGGTGCAGCCGGCCCACAGCCGGGCGGTCTCCGCGACGGTCAGCTCGGCGGGGAAGCCGCCCTCCTGGAGCATCACGCCGGTGCGGGGCCGTACGGCGGCCCGCTCGCGGTGGGGATCGTGGCCGAGCACCCGCACCCGGCCGCCGGCCGGTGCCGCGAGTCCTTCCAGCAGCTCGACCGTCGAGGTCTTCCCGGCGCCGTTGGTGCCCAGCACGGCGAAGATCTCTCCGCGCGCCACGGAGAAGGTGATTCCGCGTACGGCCTCGAACCCGCCCCCGTAGACCCGCCTGAGGTCGGTGACCTCGATCACGTTCTCGTGTCCGTCGGTGTTCATGCCCTCAGCGTCCCGGCGGCGCGGGCCGCCCGGCAGTGCGCGGTGTCACCGCTCGCCATGACAAATGTCAGGAGCGACCCGGCCGGACGGGACAACGAAAAAGACCCCGGTCCGATGGACCGGGGTCTTGTCCCGAGCGGACGACGAGGCTCGAACTCGCGACCTCAACCTTGGCAAGGTTGCGCTCTACCAACTGAGCTACGTCCGCACTGCTCCCGATCGGCTCCCACCGATCGGTGCGAACACCAGCCTACCTGATCCACAACAGTGGTCGTGTCGGCGGTGCGGAGCGGGTGACAGGAATCGCACACTGCGCCTTCCCCCTGGAAGGGGGATGTTCTGCTACTGAACTACACCCGCACGGTCCTCGGGATTCGGCCTTCCGGCCTCGCCCCTCGGCGTGTCCCAGACATTAGCTGATCGGCGGGGGGGTAGCGCAAGTCGGCTCCCCTCCGGACCCGGTATGCCCCAAGTGCACGGTCCTCAGGGCCCTCTGACGGGCCCTGAGGACTCGCCCCTTCGCGGGCTCACTGCGCGGCGCTGAACGCCTCGTAGACCTTCTTCGGGATGCGTCCACGGGCCGGGACGTCCATCTTGTTGGCCTGGGCCCAGGCGCGGACGGCCGCCGGGTCGGGGGCGACCTCCGTCTGCTTGTACGCCTTGCCGGAACGCGACCGCTTGCGGCCGGCCTCGACGTAGGGCGCGAGCGCCTTGCGCAGTTTCTCGGCGTTGGTTTCGTTCAGGTCGATCTCGTACGACTTGCCGTCGAGTCCGAAGGCGATCGTCTCCGCCGCTTCCGAGCCGTCGATGTCGTCAAAGAGAGTGACCACGACCTTTTGCGCCACGAATATCGGTCCCTTCGTGCGGAACGTCGTTACAGCTCAAGGCCGCCGACGTGCCGAGTATCGGCTATTGCCAATTCATTTGTACAGTGCCCGGCAATGCAAAGTGAAGCCCGACTAAATCCGTCCGCGTGTCCGGGCGCAATAGGTGTGTCGGACGGACTGTGGAACTTTCCCAGAAGTTTTCGCGGGTGGGCGGCTTCGACACCCGATCGTGATGCGCCTCACGTACTTTCCTCCAACTCTACCCGCGTAGAAATTTTGTGCGGGTAGTCTGAAGGAACCTGCTCAGCACCACACACCGGGAGTGCCAGTGGCACGCGTCGTAGTCGACGTCATGCTCAAGCCGGAGATCCTCGACCCCCAGGGCCAGGCGGTCCAGCGTGCGCTGCCGCGCCTGGGATTCGAAGGGATCTCGGACGTACGTCAGGGAAAGCGTTTCGAACTGGAAGTTGACGGGCCGGTCGACGAAGCCGCGCTCGCCCGGATCCGCGATCTTGCGGAATCCTTCCTCGCCAACACGGTGATCGAGGACTTCACGGTCCGGGTCGACGAAGTCGCGGAGGCGGCGAAGTGACCGCTCGTATTGGCGTCGTCACTTTCCCGGGCAGCCTGGACGACCGGGACACCCAGCGCGCGATCCGCCTCGCGGGCGCCGAGCCGGTCGCCCTGTGGCACAAGGACAAGGACCTCAAGCAGGTCGACGCCGTCGTCCTGTGCGGCGGTTTCTCCTACGGCGACTACCTGCGGGCCGGCGCCATCGCCCGTTTCTCGCCGGTGATGGAGTCCCTGATCGAGCAGGCGAAGGCCGGACTGCCGGTCCTCGGCATCTGCAACGGCTTCCAGATCCTCACCGAGGCCCACCTCCTCCCGGGCGCGATGCTCGGCAACGACCACCTCCACTTCATCTGCCGCGACCAGAAGCTGCGGGTGGAGAACGCGGAGACCTCCTGGACCGGCGACTACCGCGCCGGCCAGGAGATCCACATCCCGCTGAAGAACATGGACGGCCGGTACGTCGCCGACGAGTACACCCTCGACAAGCTGGAGGCGGAGGGCCGCGTCGCCTTCCGGTACGTGGACTTCAACCCGAACGGTTCGCTGCGGGACATCGCCGGCATCACCAACGAGGCCGGGAACGTCGTCGGCCTCATGCCGCACCCCGAGCACGCCGTCGAGCCGCTGATCGGTACGGGCCGTACCGACGGCCTGCCGTTCTTCACCTCGATCCTCAAGAAGCTGGTCAACGCATGAGCCGGACGCCTCTGGACACGGTCGAGCACGCGGCCGCGACCCCCGACGTCGAGCTGCCCTGGGCCGAACTGGGCCTGAAGAAGGACGAGTACGAGCGGGTGGTGGAGATCCTCGGCCGCCGCCCCACCGGCGCCGAACTCGCCATGTACTCGGTCATGTGGTCCGAGCACTGCTCGTACAAGTCCTCCAAGGTGCACCTGCGCCAGTTCGGCGAGAAGGCCCCGCAGTCCGACGCCCTGCTCGTCGGCATCGGCGAGAACGCCGGTGTCGTCGACGTCGGCCAGGGCTACGCGGTCACCTTCAAGGTCGAGTCGCACAACCACCCGTCGTACGTCGAGCCCTACCAGGGCGCGGCCACGGGTGTCGGCGGGATCGTCCGCGACATCATCGCGATGGGCGCCCGCCCGGTGGCCGTCGTCGACCCCCTGCGCTTCGGCGCCGCCGACCACCCCGACACCAAGCGCGTCCTGCCGGGCGTGGTCGCCGGCATCGGCGGCTACGGCAACTGCCTGGGCCTGCCCAACATCGGCGGCGAGGTCGTCTTCGACTCCTGCTACCAGGGCAACCCGCTGGTCAACGCCGGTGCCATCGGTGTGATGCGGCACGAGGACATCCACCTCGCCAAGGCCTCCGGCGCGGGCAACAAGGTCATCCTCTACGGCGCCCGGACCGGCGGCGACGGCATCGGCGGCGCGTCGATCCTCGCCTCCGAGACCTTCGACGACGCCAAGCCGTCCAAGCGCCCGGCGGTCCAGGTCGGCGACCCCTTCCAGGAGAAGCTGCTCATCGAGTGCACCCTGGAGGCGTTCCAGGAGAAGCTGGTCGTCGGCATCCAGGACCTCGGCGCGGCCGGTCTGTCCTGCGCCACCTCCGAGCTGGCCTCCAACGGCTCCGGCGGCATGCGCGTCACCCTGGACGACGTCCCGCTGCGCGACTCCACGCTCTCGCCCGAGGAGATCCTCATGAGCGAGTCGCAGGAGCGCATGTGCGCGGTCGTGGAGCCGGAGAAGGTCGACCGCTTCCTGGAGATCTGCGAGAAGTGGGACGTCATCGCCACCGTCATCGGTGAGGTGACCGACGGCGACCGCCTGGAGATCTACTGGCACGGCGAGAAGATCGTCGACGTCAACCCCCGCACGGTCGCGCACGAGGGCCCGGTCTACGAGCGCCCGTACGCCCGCCCCGAGTGGCAGGACGCCCTCCAGGCCGACGACGCCAACAAGCTGCCCCGCCCGGAGACCGGCGAGGAGCTGAAGGACCAGGTCCTGAGGCTGGTCGGGTCGCCGAACCAGGCGTCGAAGAAGTGGATCACGTCCCAGTACGACCACTTCGTGCAGGGCAACACCGTCCTCGCCCAGCCGGAGGACTCCGGCATGATCCGCGTGGACGAGAAGACCGGTCTCGGTGTCGCCATCGCCACGGACGGCAACGGCCGCTACGCCAAGCTGGACCCGTACACCGGCGCCCAGCTGGCCCTGGCCGAGGCCTACCGGAACGTGGCGACCACCGGCGCCAAGCCGCTGGCCGTCTCCGACTGCCTGAACTTCGGCTCCCCCGAGGACCCGGCGGTGATGTGGCAGTTCGCCGAGGCCGTGCGCGGTCTCGCCGACGGCTGCCGGCAGCTCGGCACCCCGGTGACCGGCGGCAACGTCTCGCTCTACAACCAGACGGGCGAGGTGGCGATCCACCCGACCCCGGTCGTCGCGGTCCTCGGCGTGATCGACGACGTCGCCCGCCGCACCCCGGTCGCCTTCCAGGAGGAGGGCCAGCTGATCTACCTCCTCGGCGACACCCGCGAGGAGTTCGGCGGCTCGGCCTGGTCCCAGGTGATCCACGACCACCTGGGCGGTCTGCCCCCGCAGGTCGACCTGGAGCGCGAGCGGCTGCTGGCCGAGATCCTGATCTCCGCCTCCCGCGACGGCATGATCGACTCGGCGCACGACCTTTCCGACGGCGGTCTCGTCCAGGCGGTCGTGGAGTCGGCGCTGCTCGGCGGCAAGGGCGCGCGGCTGGTCGTCCCCGACGGCCTGGACGCCTTCACCTTCCTGTTCTCCGAGTCGGCCGGCCGCGCCATCGTCGCCGTGCCGCGCTCGGAGGAGGTCCGCTTCAACGACATGTGCGGTGCGCGGGGCCTGCCGGCCACCCGCATCGGTGTCGTGGACGGCGACACGGTCGAGGTGCAGGGCGAGTTCACCCTCTCCCTCACCGAGCTGCGCAAGGCGCACGAGGAGACGATCCCGGCGCTGCTGGCGTAAGCGGCATCCCGGCACCCGGCCCCGCCCGCTCCGGCAGGCGGGGCCGGGTCGTACCCGCCGGACGCGCGACGTCAAGTGGGGGACACCGGCGTACTGTTGGCGGGCATGGAGGTGCTCTGACTCTCATGCCACCGGCCAAGAAACGTGCCCGCAGCTACGACCCGGCCAAGACCCGGGCCGCGGTCCTCGCCCAGTTCGGATCCGTCCGGGAGGCCGTCCGAGGCCTCGGTGCCGAGCAGCTCGGCCTGCCCACCCGGCTGGGCGAGTGGACCGTACGGGACCTGATCGCGCACATCGGCATGGCGGTCACCGCCGTCCACCGGGCGCTCGATGTGCCCGCGCCGCCGAAGCAGACCGTCACCGTGGCCGAGTGGCCGTTCTCCACCGCGTCGCACGCCGCGGCCATCGACGACTTCACGCGGGGCCTGACCGCCGTCCACCCGGACCTCGACGCATACCTCGCCGACGTGGACCACAGCCTGCGCGCCCTGCTGGACGAGCACCCCGGCAGTCGGCTGCTGGACACCAGCGCCGGCGCCCTGCCGCTGGCCGACTACCTCGTCACCCGCACCGTCGAGCTGGTCGTCCACACCGACGACCTGAACGCCGCCGTCCCGGGCCTGGACGTGCCCTGCGACCGGCAGGCCCTGGCCGCCGCCACCCGGCTGCTCGCCGACGCCCTCGCGCTGAAGGCGCCCGGCGGCTCCACCGAGGTGCGCGTGCCGCCGTACGCCGTCGTGCAGTGCGTCGAGGGGCCCCGGCACACCCGCGGCACCCCGCCCAACGTCGTGGAGACCGACCCGCTGACCTGGCTCCGGCTCGCCACCGGCCGAGTGACCTGGCAGGACGCGCTGGCCGAGGCGAAGGTCAGCGCGAGCGGGGAGCGGGCCGACCTCGGAGGGCTGCTGCCCGTCATGGGCTGACCCACGTGGTGCCGGGCGGGAACCGGTCGTACCGGACACCCGTCGAACCGGTATGAACCGGTACAAGCAGCGCGTGACCCTGGCGGTGGCCGCCGTGCTTCTCCCGTTCGCGGTGGCCTGCGGCAGCGAGAAGGGGGACAGTGAGGCGATGGGCGTCCAGCAGCCGGTGACCGGGATCGACTGGCGGGTCGACAGCATCACCGTCGGCGGCACGAACCGGCCCGCGCCCGCCCCCGCCCGCCTGCGCATCGACGAGGACGGCAGGGCGGCCGGCAACCTGGGCTGCAACCACTTCAGCGCCCGGGCCACCGTGCGCGGCGACCGCATCACCATCGGCGACCTGCGCACGACCCGGATGGCCTGCGGCGAGGAGCGGATGGCGTTCGAACGGGCCCTCGCCCGCACCCTCACCACCGGCACGCTCACCGCCGAGCGCCACGCCGCGAAACTGACGCTCACCGACGGCGACGGCGACCGCGTCCACCTCAGTCGCAGCGCCTCCGAATGATGTGCGACACCTCACTCATGCATACGGCGAAGATGCCCGTGACCGGTCCGCAGGGGGCGCAAGAAAACCCCGTCGGCCGGTGACGAAACGCCGTGACCAGCGAAAACGTAGAAACCACCAAGGTGATCGAGACCGGTCGTGCCGTTACGGGGGCGTATCCCCAATTCGGACCAGTGGTCG
Source organism: Streptomyces sp. NPDC046881 (assembly GCF_040645015.1). Classification (NCBI taxonomy): domain Bacteria; kingdom Bacillati; phylum Actinomycetota; class Actinomycetes; order Kitasatosporales; family Streptomycetaceae; genus Streptomyces; species Streptomyces sp. NPDC046881. The sequence continues at coordinate 306,227 of NZ_JBEYXJ010000001.1, forward strand.
ATCTCGCCTACACTCGGTGGCGTGCCACGTGGTGACGGTCGACTCAATCACGATCTGCTTCCCGGCGAGAAGGGCCCCCAGGACGCTTGCGGCGTCTTCGGCGTCTGGGCTCCGGGTGAAGAGGTCGCAAAGCTCACGTACTTCGGGCTCTACGCCCTCCAGCACCGGGGTCAGGAATCCGCGGGAATCGCGGTCAGCAACGGCTCCCAGATCCTCGTCTTCAAGGACATGGGCCTGGTCTCCCAGGTCTTCGACGAGACCTCGCTCGGTTCGCTCCAGGGTCATATCGCGGTCGGACACGCCCGCTACTCGACCACCGGCGCCTCCGTGTGGGAGAACGCCCAGCCGACGTTCCGCGCCACCGCGCACGGCTCGATCGCGCTCGGCCACAACGGCAACCTGGTCAACACGGCGCAGCTCGCCGAGATGGTCGCCGAACTGCCGAACGACAACAACAGCCGCTCCACCCGGGTCGCGGCCACCAACGACACCGACCTGCTGACGGCCCTGCTGGCCGCCCAGGTCGACGAGGACGGCAAGCCGCTCACCATCGAGGAGGCCGCCCATCAGGTCCTCCCGAAGGTGCGGGGCGCCTTCTCGCTCGTCTTCATGGACGAGCACACCCTCTACACCGCCCGCGACCCGCAGGGCATCCGCCCGCTGGTCCTGGGCCGCCTGGAGCGCGGCTGGGTGGTCGCCTCCGAGTCCGCCGCCCTCGACATCGTGGGCGCCAGCTTCGTCCGCGAGATAGAGCCGGGCGAGTTCGTCGCCATCGACGAGAACGGCCTGCGCAGCTCCCGATTCGCGGATGCGAAGCCCAAGGGCTGTGTCTTCGAGTACGTGTACCTGGCCCGCCCGGACACCGACATCGCCGGCCGGAACGTCTACCTCTCCCGCGTGGAGATGGGCCGCCGGCTGGCCAAGGAAGCCCCGGCGGAGGCCGACCTCGTCATAGCGACCCCGGAGTCCGGCACCCCGGCCGCCATCGGCTACGCGGAGGCCTCCGGCATCCCCTTCGGCGCCGGCCTGGTCAAGAACGCGTACGTGGGCCGGACGTTCATCCAGCCCTCGCAGACCATCCGCCAGCTGGGCATCCGCCTGAAGCTGAACCCGCTGAAGGAAGTCATCAAGGGCAAGCGCCTGGTCGTCGTCGACGACTCGATCGTGCGCGGCAACACCCAGCGGGCCCTGGTCCGCATGCTGCGCGAGGCCGGCGCCGCCGAGGTCCACATCCGGATCTCCTCCCCGCCCGTGAAGTGGCCCTGTTTCTTCGGCATCGACTTCGCCACGCGCGCGGAGCTGATCGCCAACGGCATGACCATCGAGGAGATCGGCACCAGCCTCGGCGCCGACTCGCTCGCCTACATCTCCATCGACGGCATGATCGAGGCGACCACGATCGCCAAGCCGAACCTGTGCCGCGCCTGCTTCGACGGCGAGTACCCGATGGAGCTGCCGGACCCCGAGCTGCTCGGCAAGCAGCTCCTGGAGACCGAGCTGGCGGCCGGTCCCGCGGCCACGGCCGCCTCCGACGCGATCCGTCGCCCGTAACACCCCTGCAGTACGACACGAAAGCTCTCACAGTCATGTCTGAGACAACTGGTGCCAGCTACGCAGCGGCGGGCGTCGACATCGAGGCGGGAGACCGCGCCGTCGAGCTCATGAAGGAGTGGGTGAAGAAGACCCAGCGCCCCGAGGTCCTCGGCGGCCTCGGCGGCTTCGCCGGGCTCTTCGACGCCTCCGCCCTCAAGCGCTACGAGCGCCCGCTGCTCGCCTCCGCCACGGACGGCGTCGGCACGAAGGTCGACATCGCGCGCCGGATGGGCGTCTACGACACCATCGGCCACGACCTGGTCGCCATGGTCATGGACGACATCGTGGTGTGCGGTGCCGAGCCGCTGTTCATGACCGACTACATCTGCGTCGGCAAGGTGCACCCCGAGCGGGTCGCGGCCATCGTCAAGGGCATCGCGGAGGGCTGTGTGCTGGCCGGCTGCGCCCTGGTGGGCGGTGAGACGGCCGAACACCCGGGCCTGCTGGGTGAGGACGACTTCGACGTCGCCGGGGCCGGTACGGGCGTCGTGGAGGCCGACCGGCTGCTGGGCGCGGATCGCATCCGTACGGGTGACGCCGTGATCGCCATGGCGTCCTCCGGGCTTCACTCGAACGGGTACTCCCTGGTCCGCCACGTCCTGCTGGACCGCGCCGGGCTGGCCCTGGAGACCGAGGTCGCGGAGCTGGGCCGGACCCTCGGCGAGGAGCTGCTGGAGCCCACCAGGATCTACTCGCTGGACTGCCTCGCGCTGACCCGCACCGCCGAGGTGCACGCCTTCAGCCACGTCACCGGCGGCGGTCTGGCCGCCAACCTGGCCCGGGTGATCCCGGACGGTCTGCACGCCGTGGTCGACCGCTCCACCTGGACCCCGGGCGCGATCTTCGACCTGGTCGGGAAGACCGGGAACGTCGAGCGCCTGGAACTGGAGAAGACCCTCAACATGGGCGTCGGCATGATCGCCATCGTCCCGGAGGAGTCGGCCGAGGTGGCCCTCGCGACCCTGGCCGACCGGGGCGTGGACGCCTGGGTCGCCGGCGAGATCACCGAGCGGGGCGAGAAGACGACCGGCGCGGAGCTGGTGGGGGACTACGCCGCCTGACCGTGCGGACAGCACAGAAGCCGGTCGGTGGCTGTGCCACCGACCGGTCTCGTGCTCAGTGCAAGGTCAAGCGCCTCGACGGTGCTGTGCGGGACCCTCGTCCTCGTCGTCGTCCTCATAGAGGTCGGCGTAACGGGAGTACAGGTCGTCGTCGTCATGCTCATCGTCCTCGAAGCGGTCGCCGTTCGGCGACTGGTTCGACGTCGATGCGCCCAGCTCCTCGGCCAGGCGTGAGAGGTCCGTCCCGCCGCTGTTGTACTTCAGCTGGCGGGCGACCTTCGTCTGCTTGGCCTTGGCCCGGCCGCGCCCCATGGCTCGACCCCCTCAACGACGGGGCTCGACGGCCCCAGAGTCTGACACGCGTTCATGATCTGGAACGGACTCTCCATGGAGAGGCCGGTCCGTAGGGCTTCCACGGTACCTGAGCCCGCGCCCATACGGTACGTCGCCCGCAGCACGCGCGTGTGCCCAGGACCTTCGAGGCGCCCCGTCCTCGCTGGTCAGTGGCGATTTTAACCACTTATCGGGGAACGACCCGCCGGGGGAAGTGAGAGTTCTCTCTAAGTTCCCGCCGACGGGTACCGCTCGTGTGTGCGAACGGGCTAGCGCGCGACGCGTTCCGCCCGGGCGTCCGCCATCCGCTGCTCGGCGATCCGGTCCGCCGCCGCGGCCGGCGGAATCCCGTCTTCCTTCGCACGTGCGAATATGGCCAGCGTGGTGTCGAAGATCTTCGCCGCCTTCGCCTTGCACCGGTCGAAGTCGAACCCGTGCAGCTCGTCGGCCACCTGGATGACCCCGCCGGCGTTCACCACGTAGTCCGGCGCGTAGAGGATCCCGCGGTCGGCCAGGTCCTTCTCCACACCCGGGTGGGCCAGCTGGTTGTTGGCCGCACCACAGACCACCCGGGCGGTGAGCACCGGGACGGAGTCGTCGTTCAGGGCGCCGCCGAGCGCGCACGGGGCGTAGATGTCCAGCCCCTCGACCCGGATCAGCTCCTCGGTGTCGGCCACGGCCGTCACGCCCGCGGGGTACTGGTCGAGGATCCGCTGGACGGCGTCCGCGCGCACGTCCGTGATCACGACCTCGGCGCCCTCGTCGCGCAGGTGCTTCACCAGGTGGTGGCCGACCTTGCCGACGCCGGCGATGCCGACCTTGCGACCGCGCAGCGAGGGGTCGCCCCACAGGTGCTGGGCGGAGGCGCGCATGCCCTGGTAGACACCGAAGGCGGTGAGCACCGAGGAGTCGCCGGCGCCGCCGTTCTCGGGGGAGCGGCCGGTGGTCCAGCGGCACTCGCGGGCCACGACGTCCATGTCGGCGACGTAGGTGCCGACGTCGCAGGCGGTCACGTAGCGACCGCCGAGCGAGGCGACCATGCGGCCGTAGGCGAGGAGCAGCTCCTCGGTCTTGTCGCGCTCCGGGTCGCCGATGATCACGGCCTTCCCGCCGCCGTGGTCGAGGCCGGCCATGGCGTTCTTGTACGACATCCCGCGCGCGAGGTTGAGGGCGTCGGCGACGGCCTCGGCCTCCGTGGCGTACGGGTAGAAGCGCGTGCCGCCGAGGGCGGGGCCCAGGGCGGTGGAGTGGATGGCGATCACGGCCTTGAGGCCGCTGGCCTGGTCCTGGCAGAGCACGACCTGCTCATGACCACCCTGGTCCGAATGGAACAGGGTGTGCAGGACATCAGCAGGCGCGCCGGTTACGTCGGTCACTGTGGTGACTCCTGTGTACAAATCGGCGAGTGGGGTCGGTCCCCGTACGGGTGGCGGGGAGCCGTGGCATGAGCGTAGAGCCTCGGCTCCCTCACCATCCGCGCAGTGTTCAGGATCACTCTCCCGAGCCCTCGGTGCACGTATGACCGTGGCACGATTTGCAGTGGTTTCGAGCCGGGCCCGATGGGGAGGGAGCAGGCGTGCCGAAGGTGTCCTCCGTGGTCGTCCCCTATGCCGCGTACCTGCGCGTGTACGAGCCGCTGGGCGCCTTCCCGGAGCCGGAGCGCAGCCACTGGGCGCGCTACGCCCGCCGCCCCGACCGCCCCTCCTACCAGGACGAACTGCGTCGGTCCCTGGCGGACCTGCTGCCCATCCCGCCGATCGCGGTGCCGGTGCACGAGAGCAGCGACGCCTTCGTGCTGGAGGTCGACGGGGTGGTCTGCGTGTGCCCCTGGCGGACCCGGCTGCGCGGCTGGCAGGCCCTGGACGGGCTGGCCGAGGAGCTGCCGCCGCCGGTGCTGGACGCGGTGCTGCCGCCCGTGGTGCGCCGCCAGGCCGCCCAGGACTACGAGCGCTGGCTCGCCCGCAACCCCGACGCCCGCCCGTGGATCCGGACGGCGACCTGGCAGGTGCCGCTGAACTGGTTCGTGCTGGTCTCGGACGAGGAGCGGCGGTACGACAAGGGCACCGCGGACGTGCCGCCGGTGCTGCGCTACCGCACGCCGATGGTGCAGGCCCGGCGCCGGGTGGCGCGGGGGCTGCGCACGCTGCGGGACACCGTCGAGGAGGGCCCGCTGGTCGACGGTCTGCTGGACGTCGGGCGCTGGCTGGAGGAGTTCCACCCCCGCTCGCTGGTGGAGCTGGACTACGGCGGCCTGGTGCACGTGCTGCCGGCGGGCGAGCTGGAGGACGACCACTCGGCGGCGGACGTGGCGGCCGGCATCGAGGCGCTGCGCCGGGGTGACGGGACGGCCGCCGGGGAGGCGTACGGGCGGCTGGTCGAGCGGTGGCGGACGGTACGGGACAGGCGTTCCGCGAACTGAGTGACGTACGTCACGGTCAAAAACGCCCCGAACGACGTACGTTCTACTCGCTTAGACCACCTGACGGGATGTTGGTCCCGATCTGGACTTTTGTCCCAAGGGTGATGGATGGCACTTACCCGGCCCTTGCGCCTCTTGCTATCCCTCGTGCCAAAATAGGACAAGGAGTCCGGGGAGGGCTCCGTCCGTCCAACTGTGCTCCAACTTGGGCGGATTCTCAGCATTGCACGCTTTGGGGGGTCTGGTGACTCCTGAGCGCCACTGTGACTGATCGTCACAGTGGCGTGACTGTCCGCTATGGCATGGTCCATCGGCTTCCGTCGCTGATGAACACCTGGGAGGGCAATTCCATCGGTTTGGCCGACGCGGCTGGACAGATGGTGTAGTTGTAGTGCCGAGGACAAGCCGTTCGTCCTATAACCGACTCGACTCGCGTCCGCCATTTCGGGCAACGCGGGTCAAGGTGCAGAATTTAGAGGAAAGAACCGAGAAGGTTCGGTTCTCCCGAGGAGGCCGCTCATGACCGCTCGCACCCCTGATGCCGAGCCGCTGCTGACCCCGGCTGAGGTCGCCACCATGTTCCGCGTCGACCCCAAGACGGTCACGCGGTGGGCGAAGGCCGGCAAGCTCACGTCCATCCGCACGCTCGGCGGGCACCGCCGCTACCGCGAGGCCGAGGTCCGCGCTCTGCTCGCGGGCATCCCGCAGCAGCGCAGCGAGGCCTGAACAACTCCATAACCGGGCAAGACGGTCGGTCCCCCAACCGGCCGAGGCGCCCGAAACCCTAGCTCCAAGCGACGCGGGACCTGCCCCAACAGGACCCTCGCCCAAGCCGAAGAGAACGTCATAGGCAGCGACACAGGGTGCGTCGTCGATCGCGCTGGACTCCGCCGGGTCCAGCGCGATCTTTTTTGTGCGCCTCCTTGTAGGAGTCTGGGGAGGCCTGTCGGAACGGCTGTGGACCGGGTCTGGGAGCGGTGCAATTGCACATATTAAATTGACCCTTTGTATGACAGGGGTAAGTGCCGCAGTTTCAAAAACTCATGCGGTGACTCCCGTCACACGCGCAGGCGCTTGTTGCTCGCGACCCGCGTGGGTTAGAGGAGCGGCGGGGCGGGTGGGCGGGACTCAGACTCCCACGCCCGTACGGCGGTTGAGCCCGCGGAGGGTCACGCGTCCCGGGGGGCCTCCTCGGCGGCCTCCTGCTCCTCCTCCTGCCCCTGCGGGCCGGCGTCCATCGCCAGCCGCAGCAGGCGGTGGCAGATGGGGCAGTGGTGCGTGAGGTGCCGATAGGACGAGGCGGCCGACAGATGGGCCCTCAGGAGCGCCCGCGTCTCGTGCCTGACCGACGCCGTCATACGCCACCTCCAGGGGCCGCACAGGAGGAACGGGCCCTGCTCCCTGGGTACCGAGGGAATGTGACCCCGTCAAGGCCGCGCGCCGCCCCCAGAGGTGGCACAGCGGGCCCCGTCCCGGACCGGAACAGCAAGAAGGGCCCCTTCCGGGGGCCCTTCACGATGCGGTCCTGACGGGATGTGCTGTGTTTGATTGCGGCTCCGCCGCGGGCGCGGCCTCTGG